>JAZUJF010000149.1:0-4701 GCA_045642585.1 Candidatus Limivicinus sp. | reverse complement strand
GGCGGCGGAGAGGACGGAGGAGAAATAGTTCTCACAGCGCACGGCAGACCGTTCCGTATTACACCGCTGATGAAGCTCAGTGATGACCGGGATCTGATGCTTCCCTGTGAAGGGACAGTCCGGGCGGATGGCTCTGAGGCGTATATCCGCATCTGCGCCATCGGCGAAACGGTGGGTGTAATAAGCTGGGGGGATACGGAAAGCACTGTATCCACTGCCAATGGTATCGGAACTGTTCCGACAAGGCTGATCCGCCTCTCTTTCAGCCCGAAACCGGACATTAAATTTGCCGACCCCATAGGGGAAAGACGCTTTTACTCCGATTATCGGATGACGGATGAGCCGTATATCCTGAGCCGTACCGATAAGCTGACGGTGGTCGATGAGCTTGGCGGCGTATATGTGGTGTTCTGCAAGGGGAAGCTCGGCTATATGCCGATAGAAGATGTAACAATACTTTTTGAATCGAAAGACAGCGGAGAGCCCGTGACCGGCGAAATGGCCGACAGTACCGAAACTACCGGTGGATATGATCCCGGCGGCAGTTCCGGCGGAGGCAGTTCCGGTGGAAGTGATCCCGGCGGCGGCGATTCCGGTGGCGGCGATTCCGGTGGCGGCGATTCCGGCGGAGGCGGTGATCCCGGTGGAGGCGGTGATCCCGGTGGAGGCGACCCCGGCGGCGAGGAATGGACTCCGGAAGTCTTTTAGACGGATCCTGTGAAAGTATGGCAAAGGCGCGGCGGAATAACCGCCGCGCCTTGATAGTATGCTGTTTTAGGGGAAATTACTCGATGACGTTCAGAGTCAGGGAGTCGGTGCTTGCCAGATTCTCATAGTTGTCGTCGATAGCGATCTTGCCGGAGACGATGTCAGCCAGCATTGCCTTATACTCATCGACGCTCCACTTGGTCAGGGACCAGGTATCAACGGGCAGGCCGACAGCATTCTCAGCTGCGCCCAGAGAGGTTCCCTTACCGCCGATGTCTGCCCACTGGCCTGCGTAGAACTTGGTCAGTGCCCACACAACAGAGTCAGACAGGCCCTTCATAGCGGAGGTGATGACAGTGTCGGAATCGCCGGACTGGTCAACATCAACGCCGATAACTGCGCCGTCAGCTGCGGAAGCGGCTGCCGCAACAGACTGGAACATTGCCCGGCCGCAGGCGAAGACTGCCTGGGTGCCTGCTTCGTACCAGCCGGAGATCATGGTCTGCAGCTCGGGGGAAGCGGAGAAGGATGCGCCGTAGAGCCAGGAGTAGTTCAGGTCGACCTTCTTGCCCATTTCCTTGGCTGCTGCTGCTGCGCCCTGTGCGAAGCCGTAGCCGTATCTGCAGCATGCGGGGTTGGTTCCGCCGCCGCCGCCGGTGAAGCCGAGCTTCTCATAGCCTTCCTTGACGGTTGCGTAACCGGCAAGGTAGCCGCACTGCTCTTCCTTGAAGGCAATACCGGCAACATTATCGCAGCCGACAGGGTAGCCGTCAACGAAGACAAACTTTACATCGGGATATGCATTAGCGGCCTTGACAAGAGCGGCCTCCTGCATGTAGCCTGCGCAGACAACGACCTTTGCGCCGTTCTCACATGCGGCTATCATTGCATCCGCGCGGTCATCATCGGTAGCTGCGGCGCCGTTTGCGGGCTGATAATACTTGTAGCTCAGGCCGTTTGCAGAGGCGTAGAGCTTAACGCCGTCGAAGGTGCCCTGGTTGAAGGACTTGTCCTTCAGCTGGCCGACATCAGTGATGAATGCAACTTCGTACTTACCGTCGGAAGAAGTCATCTCATCGGCAATAGCATCAGCGGAATCCACCTGAGGAGCTGCGGGAGCTGCGCTCTTTCCGCAGGCGCAGAGAGCGAAGACCATGCACAGTGCCAGAACAAGTGCGAGAATCTTTTTCATGTTATTTCCTCCAATATTTTTTCGTATGTCTTTGCATACGACAAGAATTATAACCTATACTTTTCCGTAAATCAAGTCAATCTTTCCGCATTATGTTGTTTTTTATCTCTTTCGGTCAGGCCGCAGGGTAATTATTCCGTCACTCCTCGATGTGGCTCTGGCCCATGGCGATAATGTTGCGCACATGGTCGTCGGCAAGGGAATAAAAAATGCTCTTTCCCTCGCGGCGGCTCTTCACCAGACGGGAGGTTTTCAGGATCCGCAGCTGGTGGGAGATGGCGGACTGGGTCATATTCAATGCCTCCGCCAGATCGCACACGCACACCTCGCTCTCGAACAGCACGAAGAGTATCCTTATTCTTGTGGAGTCTCCGAAGACCTTGAAAAGCTCCGCCAGATCGTACAGCTCCGTCTCATCGGGCATCCCGGCGCGCACCGCCGCAAGCCTGTCCTGATGGACTTCGGTGGTGTCACATAATAAATCTGTCAATTTCATAGCTTTCCTCACTGTTAACTGAGCTTCATAGCTCTTATGGCGTTGAGCACCGCCAGCACCATCACGCCCACATCGGCAAAGATGGCAAGCCACATATTGGCTATTCCCAGAGCGCCCAGCACAAGGCATATGAGCTTCACGCCGATGGCAAACCAGATATTCTCATACACGATGCGCATACATTTTCCCGCGATACCCAGGGCGGTGACGATCTTTGCGGGATCGTCATCCATCAGCACCACATCGGCGGCCTCGATAGCGGCATCGGAGCCCAGAGCTCCCATTGCTATGCCGATGTCGGCTCTTGCCAGCACCGGCGCGTCGTTTATGCCGTCTCCCACAAAGGCCACGGTCTCCCGTGGGGACCTGCTCTCCAGCAGCTTCTCAAGCCGGGCCACCTTGTCTGCGGGCAGAAGGCCGCTGTGGTATTCGTCCACGCCCAGCTCCTCCGCCGCCCTTGAAGCGGCGGCCTCATTGTCGCCGGTGAGCATGACAATCCGCTTTACGCCCTTGTGTCTCAGGGCGCGGATCGCCTCACGGGCACTTGGCTTGAGCGCATCTGAGATGAGGATATAGCCCAGATATTCCCCCTCGTCTGCCACATGGACAACTGTCCCGGCATCATCGGGCCCGGGACAGATGACCCCGTTTTCCTCCATGAGCCGTCTGTTGCCGCACAGCACGCTCTTTCCGTCAATGACCGCGCTGACGCCCCTGCCGCTTATCTCTTTCATGTCGGAGATCCTTTCGGGGTCAGGCTCCCCTCCCCAGGCCGCGGCGATACTGCGGCTGATGGGATGATCGGACAGGCTCTCGGCCATGGCGGCCAGCTCAAGGACTCTGTCTCTGTCCTCTGCCGCTACCTTTGTCACCTGAAACACGCCCTGTGTCAGTGTTCCGGTCTTGTCAAACACAACGCAGCCTGTCCTTGACAGAGTCTCCATAAAGTTCGAGCCCTTTATGAGCACCCCTGCCCGGCTGCTGCCCCCGAGACCCGCAAAGAATGTGAGGGGGATGGAGATGACAAGCGCGCAGGGACAGCTGATGACCAGAAATGTCAGCGCCCTGTATATCCAATCGCCAAAGAGGGCATCCATGCCGCACATGATCCTGACAAGGGGCACGCCCAATCCCAGCACCAGCGCCGAGATGCACACGGCGGGGGTATAGACCCGGGCAAATCTGGAGATAAACTGCTCTGAACGGGACTTGCGGGAGCTTGAATTCTCCACAAGCTCAAGGATCTTCGACACGGTGGACTCGCCGAACTCCTTTGTTGTCCTGATGCGCAGTACGCCGCTCATATTGATGCAGCCGGAGATCACACCGTCACCCTCGGAAACATCCCGGGGCACGCTCTCGCCGGTGAGAGCCACGGTGTCAAGGGAGGCAGAGCCCTGGATGATCACACCGTCAATGGGTATCTTCTCCCCGGGGCGGACAATAATGACGCTGCCCACCGGCACCTCGTCGGGATCGACCTCCGATACGCCGTCCCCGGTCTCAAGATTGGCACAGTCCGGGCGGATGTCCATAAGCCGGGAGATGCTGCGGCGGCTGCGGCCCACGGCCACATTCTCGAACAGCTCGCCTATCTGATAAAACAGCATGACGGCCGTGGCCTCGGCGTATTCACCCAGAGCCACAGCGCCCACGGTGGCAACGGCCATGAGGAAGTTTTCATCCAGCACCTGACCGCGCAGAATGCCCCTGACAGCCCGGCGCAGGATGTCCCGGCCCACTATCAGGTATGGCACCATATACAGCCCGAAGCGCACAGGGCCCGACGCGGGCACAAAGCCCAGAACGGCCAGCAGCAGAGCCGAAGCGATTATCCGGCAGAGCATCCTTTTCTGCTTTTTATTCATTCTCCTCACCTCCGGGCGGATTTTTCATCATAATTCATTATAATAATGGTGAAAATCAGAAGAATATCTCGCAGTCGTCCTCGACCTTTTTGCAGCTGCGAAGCACATTTTCCATGACGGTCTTTACATCGGCGCCATCCTCAAACTCCACCGTCATCTTCAGCATCATGAAGTTCACGGCCGCGCTCTTCACGCCCTCGGTCTTATTGGCGGCGGCTTCCATCTTGTTTGCGCAGTTGGCGCAGTCCACATCGATCTTATAGGTTTTTTTCATAATGATCCTTTCCGCCGCTTTCCGTCGGCTGATAATCAAACATATGAATAATTGCTCATATGTTGGTTTCATATTACCACCTTGCCTGCGGGATGTCAAGGATAATTGAGGTCCTGCGAACGCAGGCGCATTAAGCTTCTTCTTTGGAGAAGCTGGCACCAGT
>JAZUJF010000148.1:0-3035 GCA_045642585.1 Candidatus Limivicinus sp. | reverse complement strand
CATTGTCTTCCTAAGACCGCTTGGCCTCCGACTTGACCGAAATTTTTCGATCTGCACAATATTACAGCGTCCGCCCGTGACGGATGAGGTCTCCCGTTAAAAATGTCGGACATTGCAGTATGCTCAAAATGCGCCTGCGGGCGCAGGACCTCATCCGTCACCAGTGTGCGCACTGGTGCCAGCTTCTCCAAAGAAGAAGCTTAAGGCTCTCGCGGTTTTGCCGCATTTCACATCGCTTTCCGTAGGGGCGGGCCTTGTGTCCGCCCGTGTGCAATGCGGTCGGGTGTTTGTCTGCCGGGCGGACATTATGCCTTCCCCTTGCTCACAAGGGGAAGGGGGACCGCTTGCGGTGGATGAGGTTCTCCCCTGAAAAAGCATCGGACATTGCACAATGTTTAATATGCGCCTGCGCTCGCAGGACCTCATCCGTCACGGGCGGACGCTGGAGAATATGTATTATCGCACGCTGTTGCCCGCCGCCCGCGACACCTTCTCCAAAGAAGAAGGTATGGCTGGTGCATGACTTTTTAGAAGAAGCTTGCTCTTCGCCGTACAATCTATGCTATACCGAACACACGAAAAATTGTGCATTAGAAAATATATCGTTGACTTTTTTACACATCAGCGAAGCTTATATTCGGATTACGAATAACTACGGTATACGCACATACTTGGATATAGATGAAAAAGATTTGAACGATGTAAAACCTTCTTCTTTGGAGAAGGTGGCACGGGCGGCGACCGAAAATGTTTGATCTGCACAATATAACATCGTCCGCCCGTGACGGATGAGGTCTCCCGTTAAAAATGTCGGACATTGCAGTATGCTCAAAATGCGCCTGCGGGCGCGGAGACCTCATCAGCCACCAGTGTGTGCACTGCTTATAGGACGGCACAGCTTTTATTTATCGTGGTGCTGTTTAATCGGAAAACAGGATTAATAGACTCACCTGCACAGCAGCTCCCCGTCCTGCCCGTCCACGACGATGGTGCTGTCGGCCTCCACCTCGCCGGAGAGGATGCGTCGGGCGATGAGGGTCTCCACGCTGCTCTGGAGATAGCGGCGGAGAGGTCTTGCGCCGTAGAGGGGATCGAAGCCCCGGTCGATAATGAGCGCCTTGGCGCGGTCGCTTATCTCAAGGCTCAGTGAGCGGTCGGCAAGCCGCGCTCTCAGTCCCTCCGCCATGATGTCTATGATGCCGCCCAGATCCTCCCTTGTCAGGGGGCGGAACATGATGGTCTCGTCAAGGCGATTGAGAAATTCCGGGCGGAAGGAGCGGCGAAGCTCGCTCATAACGGCGCTCCGGGCGCTCTCGGAGATGCTGCCGTCGGGCTCGATGCCCTCAAGGAGGTACTGGCTGCCCAGATTGGAGGTCAGGATGATGACGGTGTTCCTGAAGTCCACCGTGCGTCCCTGAGAGTCGGTAACGCGGCCGTCATCAAGTATCTGCAGCAGGATATTGAACACATCCGGGTGTGCCTTTTCTATCTCATCGAAGAGCACCACGCTGTACGGCCTGCGGCGCACGGCCTCGGTGAGCTGACCGCCCTCATCGTAACCCACATATCCCGGAGGCGCTCCGATAAGCCGGGAGACGGAGAACTTCTCCATATACTCGGTCATATCTATGCGCACCATATTTTTCTCGTCGTCAAACAGGCATTGGGCCAGAGCCTTTGCCAGCTCCGTCTTGCCCACGCCCGTGGGCCCCATGAACAGGAAGGAGCCGATAGGTCTGTCGGGATCGGCAACACCGGCCCGGGAGCGAAGGATGGCCTCGGTCACCCGCATGACCGCCTCATCCTGACCCACGACCCTCCTGTGGAGATATTCGTCCAGATGCAGGAGCTTCTCCCGCTCCCCCTCCATAAGGCGGGCAACGGGGATGCCTGTCCATCTGGACACGATGCCGGAGATCTCCTCCTCGGTAACGGTGTCATGTACCATAGAGCCTGCCTTGCGCTCCTCGCTCCGCTTTTCGGCCTGACTGAGCTTCTGCTCAAGGGCGGGAAGCTCCGAGTAGCGCAGTCTGGCCGCAGTCTCGTATTCATAGCGAAGCTGGGCATTCTCGATGTCGGCGTGCATCCTCTCGATCTCGGCCTTGAGGGTCTTGACCTCGTCAACGCTGCTCTTTTCGCTCTCCCAGCGTGATCTCATCTCGTTGAAGCTGTCCTTCAGATTTGCCAGCTCCTCCCGCAGCTTCCCCAGACGCTCGGCGCTGAGTCTGTCGTCCTCCTTCTTCAGAGCCATTTCCTCGATCTCCAGCTGCATGATGCGGCGGCGGATATCGTCCAGCTCCGCGGGCATGGAGTCGATCTCCGTGCGGATAAGGGCGCAGGCCTCGTCCACAAGGTCAATGGCCTTATCCGGGAGAAATCTGTCGGAAATATAGCGGTTGGAGAGCGTGGCGGCGGCAACAAGGGCGCTGTCGTGGATGCGCACGCCGTGATAGACCTCATATCGCTCCCTGAGGCCGCGCAGAATGGATACGGTGTCCTCAACGGTGGGCTCCTCCACAAGCACCGGCTGGAAGCGGCGCTCGAGAGCGGCGTCTTTTTCTATATATTTCCGGTACTCGTCAAGGGTGGTGGCGCCGATGCAGTGCAGCTCACCCCTTGCCAGCATGGGCTTGAGTAGGTTTCCGGCGTCCATGCTGCCCTCGGTCTTTCCTGCGCCGACTATGGTATGCAGCTCGTCGATAAACAGGATGATCTGTCCGTCCGATTTCTGTACCTCCGTAAGCACGGCTTTCAGCCGTTCCTCAAACTCGCCGCGGTATTTCGCGCCCGCGACAAGCGCACCCATATCAAGCGAAAAAAGCATCTTGTCTTTCAGATTATCCGGCACGTCACCGCTGACGATCCGCAGCGCGAGCCCCTCGGCGACCGCCGTTTTTCCGACGCCGGGTTCACCGATCAGACATGGATTGTTCTTTGTACGGCGGCAGAGGATCTGTGTAACACGTGCGATCTCGTCACTTCTGCCGATGATCCTGTCAATTTTTCCGTCTCTCGCCTTTTGTGTGAGATCAGTG
>JAZUJF010000147.1:0-16684 GCA_045642585.1 Candidatus Limivicinus sp. | reverse complement strand
GGCGGAGAGCTTCTTCTCTCTTTCGGGGATCAGTTCCTTGGGCATCATCTTGCCGTAGATGATGTCGGGGTTGATGTTGGCAAGGACATACTTGCAGTCGATCTGTCCCATATTGGTCTTCACACCGCACAGGCGGTCGCCGTCGAAGAGGAACTCCTCGGCACGGCAGTTGAACCATATATCGCCGCCCACCTCGCGCAGTCTCTCGATCATAGCGGTGGAATACTGGTGAGAGGTATGGGCGGGGATGTACGCGCCGCGGGAGACATACTTGTGGACCATGGCGGCATAGTGGATGAACGCCAGATTTTCCATGTCAACGCCCAGATATGACCAGTAGATGGACAGAATATCCTGTGCCTTCTGAGGCAGCTTCAGAGCGTCAAATACCTTCTTGGTGGAGTATGCGCCGGTGCGGAGCATATTGGCATACTCGGTCTGGAGCACCTTGGAGTCGGGGTTGCCCTTGGAGGCGGTAATGTAAGCGATGCCGCGCAGGACCTCGTCGAACAGATCAAAGAGCTCAACCATCTTGTCGTGGCATCCGGGAACATACTTGTCCATCGCTGCTATGAAGTTGTCAATTCCTGCGGGCATGGTGACATCCATGGGTGTACCGTCTGAGTATTTGGAGATGCAGCGGTAGCAATCGGGCACCTCCAGCCACTCGAGCTTTACACCGTATGACTCGAGGATATTGCGGACATCGCCGGGATTGTCATCGGGACCGTAGTCGCAGATCTCATGCAGAGAGGGCTCGATCTCAAAACGGCCTCTGCGGAAAGAGGAGGCTGCGCCGCCGGGAAGATTGTGCTGCTCAATAAGCAGGGTCTTTTTCCCTGCCAACTGGCACTGGAGAGCCGCAGACAGACCGGCATTACCGGCGCCTACGACTACTACATCATATTTTGCCATAGAATTGCTCCTTTCAAAAATGTAGAGACTCGTGGTATAACCACAGCTGTTAATAAAGTATCACACAACGGCCGTTTTTGCAATAGGCAAAGTATAATATCAGCTATCGGTATTCGTAAATATGTGAAAGAAAACCGGCGGTACTCATACATTACTAATATCCCCGGCAGATTCTGAATCCGGCTTACGGCAGTATGGAATCAATTATCTTGCATTGAGCTCACGGTTAGAGTATTATGTACCGGTAGGGGGTGAGTGTGTGAGTGCGTTCGCGGTAAAAATGATAGCGCTGGTGACTATGATAACAGATCACACCGGCGTGTTTCTCTTCAACAAGATCATCATTTCCCCGGAAATATATCTGCTTATGCGGCGCATCGGCAGAATAGGCTTTCCGCTGTTCGCGTTCATGCTCTCAAACGGCTTCGACAAAAGCTCCGACAGAGTAAAATATCTCTCCCGCCTCATTCTTTTCGCCGCCATAAGCCAGATCCCCTTTACTCTGGGTCTGCTGGATCAGAACTACTTCCCGTCCAATAACAACATCGAAGGTATCGGTGTTTCGTTAAGCGGCTGGGTACTTGTCCCGGCTATCGCGGTCTCCGCGGCGGCATGGTTTTTCCTTGTGCGTCGGGACAGAACGGCGCTGTATGTGGCTCTGGCCGTGGGTCTTGCGGGTATCGAGGCGGCATACCGGAATGTGTGGCTTCTGAACAGCCAGCTTAATGTGTTCTATACTCTCGCCTTTTCCATGGCCGTCATGTGTCTTGCGGAGAGGATACGGATGAAAGAGGACAGGCCTCTTGTCACGGTGCTGCTGGCCGCCGTGCTGGGGGCGCTGATGTACCTCTTCTGCGACAAGGTCGATTATGGCTGGCTCGGTGTGGCGCTGATAATCGGAATGTGGTTTTTCAGGGGCAGCAGGGCTCTTCAGGCAATATGGCTGTGCTTCTGGGCATACTATGAATACAGCGCGGGGCTGGATTTCCTGAGTCTGTACAGCGTGGGCTGCGCGGCGGCGGCAATTCCCATTCTTCTCTACAACGGTCAGCGGGGAGTAAGGTCAAAATGGCTGTTTTACTGGGCGTACCCGGTGCATCTTGTAATACTGGGAATACTGAATATCATGATCTGAAGGAGACATCAGTGTGAAAGTTCCTTTCACACTGATATGATCAAAATTATTAATCATCTTATCATTCCTCTGCTTCGCCTGATAAGATGTTACACTTTAATTGCTTTTGTGCCGACGCGAAGCGGCGGAATGGATGATTAATATGAAAGGCAGAGGTAAAAAAGGGCTTTATATTCTTCTTGCAGGTATTGCTGTCCTTCCTGCGGCGCTTATCGCCCCGGGCAGAGCCTCCGGGGGGCAGAAGGCTCACTTTATGGGCAGGAACTATGCCCACCGGGGTCTCCATACAAGAGACCTGACCGTACCCGAAAACTCTCTGGCGGCATTCCGTCGGGCTATTGACTGCGGCTACGGGGTGGAGCTGGATGTACAGCTGAGCAGGGACGGCAAGGTGGTGGTATTCCACGACGACACTCTGGACAGGGTATGCCATGTCTCCGGTCGGGTGGAGGATCATGCGTATTCCGAGCTCAGGCGTATGCCGCTGCAGAACACTGAGGAGCGCATCCCGCTTTTCACGGATGTGCTGTTTGAAATCGACGGCCGCGGCCCCATCATCTGCGAGCTGAAATCCGGAAAGCGCAACCGTGAGCTGTGTCAGAAGACCTATGACATGATCTGCCGGTATCACGGCGACATCTGCATCGAGAGCTTTGATCCCTTCATCGTGGCATGGTTCCGGTTCCATGCGCCGGAGCTGCTGCGGGGACAGCTGGCAATGCCCATGGAGCACTACGACAAAAGCCTGAACAAGGCCCTCTCCTTCTCCCTGTCAAACTGCCTCACAAACTGCCTTGCCAGACCTCATTTTGTGGCGTACCGCATCGGCAGAAAGGCACCGGGCGCAAAGCTGTGTGACCTGATGGGCGCGATACGGACCGCATGGACCTCCCATGAGCCCGAAAGTGAAAAGGGCAACGACATGGTGATATTCGAGTTTTACAGGCCCAAGCCCTTCTTTAAATAAAACCACCCGGAGGAAGAAATGATACAGAGTCAGGAATTTCAGATAACCGCCGAAAACAGGCTGCATCTGTGCGATGAGATCTCCGAAAAGGTCGGTGAGTTCTGTAAAAGCTATTTAACCGCCAGCCGGGACATCCTGCGCTACAGGCTGACCGCAGAGGAGTGTCTGCTCAACTGGCTGACCGAGGAGTCTGTCGGGAAGCGACTTGTGTTCAGAGCCGGTAAGAAGCTGGGAGCTCCGTGCTTTGAGCTGGGCTATTTCGCTCCGCCGAAAAATCCGTACATAGCCGACGAGACACTGGGTGCCTTCGGCGAGAGCACCCTGCGTTCAATGGGACTGTCCCCCTCCTTCAGCTACCGCAGCGGTCAGAATGTACTGCGCTTTTCCATCAGTCAGCAGGAGGAACACCCCCTCAGGAAGCTGATACTGGTACTGCTGTCGGCGGTATTGGTAGGGGCGTTGGGACTTGTTCTGCTGCCGGAGAGCTTTTTACAGTCGGTGCAGACCGGTTTCGTCACCCCGGTCTACGACGCTTTCTTCCGTATTCTCAGCTGTGTGGCCGGACCCATGATATTTCTGAGCGTGGCCTGGGGCGTATACGGCATCGGCGACACCGCCACCCTGAGCCTTGTGGGAAAAAGGATGCTGCTGAAGTATGTTAAAAATGACTCTCTGGTGGCACTGTGCGTCCTGATACTGCTGCCTGTATTTCATCTTGATTTTTCAAGCACGGCAGTGTCTGTATCCGGCTTTTCCGGGCTCATCAACCTGCTGCTGTCCATCATTCCGGACAACCCCTTCTCTCCTTTTATTGAGGGGAACACCATGCAGGTCATCTTTCTGGCCTTTGCCACGGGTATAGCGCTGCTGTTTCTGGGAAAGCTCACGGAGTCAGTTGCCCACGCCATAGAGCAGATAAACTATATTATTCAGTTCTTCATGAAGCTAATATCAAAGCTTGTACCCTTTTTTGTTTTCCTCGTGGTCATCAGTCTTTTCTGGTCAGGCGGCTTTAATGTGTTCTCCTCCGCATGGAGGGTGATAGTGATCATGCTGATATGCTTCGTCTGTACTGTCATCGGCTTCTATATCTATACCTCCATTCATCAGAAGGTCAGCATAAGGCTGCTGATAAAGAAGTGCCTTCCGTGCTTTCTCATAGGCCTTGCCACTGCCTCCTCCGCCGCGACCTTCAGTACAAACCGTGAGATCGCCGAGAAGAGGCTGGGCGTAAACGAGTCCATTTCATGCTTCGGTATTCCTCTGGGGATGGTGGTAAACAAACCCATATCGGTACTGAACAATATTGTCATTGTATTTTTCTTTGCATGGTATTACGGTGTAGAGTGCTCAGTAAGCTGGATCATAATGGCACTGGTGATGAGCGTGATAGTTTCAATTGCCACTCCACCCATTCCCGGCGGCGGCGCAATAGCCTACGGTTTGCTCTTCACCCAGCTGGGTATTCCGGCAGAGGCTCTGCCTGTCGCTCTCACCATTGATATGCTCTCCGACTTTCTGATAACGGCGAGCGAAATGGCCATACTTCCCGTAACCCTGCTGAATATCTCATCTGAAATAGGTATGATCGACAGAGAGATACTTGAGGCGGAATAAAAGTCCGTGATAAAAAAGCTCCCACACCGTCGTTGATGTGGGAGCTTTTATAATACACTGTATGATCAGTAGTCGATCTCCTGAGAAAAGGGAGTCTCAAGAAGCTCAGGCTCCTCAAGGAGCTTTTTCAGCAGGCGTACCGTTTTGGAGTAATAGTAACCGTCTGCCAGACGCTCATCTATGGTGAGCCCTATGTCAACACTGTCGCGCATCTCGAAAGTACCGTCAGGCTGAAAGAACGGGCGGAGCTTGCGCTCGCCGATGGTCACAAAGACAGAGTTAGTGCCCCAGTTGGTCAGATGATGATATCCGGAATGGAGCTTGATGGAGCCCAGATTTGTGAGCACCACGGTGGAGTAATAGGGGTCGGTTTCGATGAGAGAGGCCGGCACCAGCCCGAAACGGTCCATAAAACGCATGAACTTCACCAGAGCCTTGCTTAAAAATCTGGGCATTCTCTGAAATGTGTCCATGCTCTCGGTGCTGCTGTCCAGCTTATCGCTGCGGCAGGAGCTTATCTGCTGATATATGGCCTCGTGGACATCGTCGATATTGAAGGTCTCTTTGGCGTGGATAAAAGCCAGCGCCTCGCCGCCTTCGTCAGAGAATTGTTTTTTCACAACGAAGGATGCCGAGATCTCATTTCTCATATACATATTGCTGTTGGCAATAAAGCGGTTCATCTTGGGGCGCAGGGTCACGGTCTTGAGCATGGCGGTGACAATAGTCTGGAAAAGGTTGTATTTGTATGCAGGCTCTCCCGCGTTTTTCCTGTCCAGGTATTCCTGCATCCTGCTGAGGTCTATTACTTCGGAAATAAACGCCTCATTATCACATCTGTTGGGATAGATAATAGGGCAGATGAAATGCATGGGATCAATGTCGGTCAGGAGCTTTCCGTCTTTTCTGTCCGAAAATCGCTTTGACACTGTTCAGACTTCCTTTCTTAACCACTGTTACTCGTTTGATTATATCACAGGTCGTCCGGTGTTTAAACCGTCAAAATTCACGAATTGTCTTTTTAGCAAACAGCTTTTGTGTGTTTTTTGCAGCGGGCCGGGTTTTGTCTGTTGAAATACACATGATAAGGACTATAATAGGCTCATATCGTTATCGGAGAGTGCTGAATGGACAAGCTGAATGTGTGCCTGATAAATGACTCTTTTCCGCCGGAGATAGACGGAGTTGCCAACGCGGTGACAAATTACGCGGATGTTATCACCCGCTCCCTCGGTCGGGCGACCGTGGTGACGCCCGCTCATCCGCAAGCGGACGACAGCTCGTTCAGCTTCCCCGTCCTGCGCTATCCCAGCATTGATATGACAAGGCTTGTCGGCTACAGGGCGGGTCTGCCCTTCTCCCCTGAGATACAGGATCAGCTGGTAAAGGGCGGCTTTGACATTATCCATTCCCACTGTCCTGTTACCTCCACCATGCTGGCGAGGGCTCTGCGCTCTTCTCTCGATGTGCCGCTGGTAATGACCTACCACACCAAGTTCGATATAGACATTTCAAACGCCATCTCATCAAAGCTCCTGCAGAATGAGGCAAAGCGCCTTCTGGTGGAGAACATCTCCGCCTGTGACGAGATATGGACCGTCAGCCGGGGTGCGGGAGAAAACCTCCGCTCCATTGGCTATGAGGGCAGCTATATCGTCATGCCAAACGGCGTTGACCTCCCTGTGGGCAGAGTGGATGACGCGCTCATATGTGAGGTGACGGAGGGCTTTGACCTCCCCGAAGGCGTGCCGGTCTTCCTGTTCGTGGGCAGGATGATGTGGTACAAGGGTCTGAGGATAATACTCGACGGTCTGGCCGCACTCCGGGAGAGCGGCGAGGATTTCCGCATGGTATTCATCGGCGGCGGCGTGGAGAAGGACGAGATCGTGGCCTATTCCCACAGTCTCGGGCTGGGAGACAGGGTATTTTTCGTGCCGCCCATCCATGACAGGGAGCGGATACGGGCATGGTACTGCAGAGGTGATATGTTCCTCTTCCCATCCACCTTTGACACGAACGGTCTTGTTGTCCGGGAGGCGGCGGCCTGCGGACTCGGCAGTGTTCTGGTGAGAGGAAGCTGTGCCGCAGAGGATATAACAGACGGTCGAAACGGCTGTCTCATCGACGAAAACGCCGACTCCATGGCAAGTATGCTCCTGACCCTCTGCCGGGCCCCGGAGGAGATGGCCCGTATGGGCGAGAACGCCCAGAGGGAGCTATATCTGTCATGGGACGATTCGGTGAGGGCCGCATACGACCGCTACGGCGCGGTCATAGACAATTACAGGCGGGGACTGTACCCTGTGAAGGAGGGGCCTACCGCGGATCTGTTCCGCTCTGCCGGAGAGATAATGGACACCGTCAACCGGGGCAGACAGTGGCAGCGCCGCCGGCGCAGTAAGCTGGAGTCGGATTACAACGGTCTCGTTACCAATATCGGTGAGCTGCGCTCAAGCCTTGAGGAGGGCATAACAGAGACCCGCACAGAGCTCATACATTCGGTAAAACAGGCGGAGGAAAAGCTTATAGGCAGGATAGAGGAAATGCTCTCGGACAGATTCCTTTGATACTGTTCTCCTCTGAATTATAAGAAATATACCCGGAGGGCTGTTTTTTCAGCTCTCCGGGTGTTCTTATGACTAATGACTATTGACTAACTCAGTACGCGACTCCCCAGTAGATCATGCACTTGGCAGGCTTGCCGCAGCAGGCGCAGACCTCGCCCAGCTTTTCCTGCTTAAAGGGGATGCAGCGGGAGGACATTCCGGCCTTCTCCTTCATCTCCATCTCGCAGGCCAGCTCGCCGCACCACATGGTCTTGATAAAGCCGCCGTGCTTCTCCTGCAGCTCCTTTGCCTCTTCCAGGGAATGGGCGGCGAAGGTGTGCTCGTCCATGTTGCGCTTTGCCTTCGCGTACATACCCGCCTGCACATCATCCAGCAGCCGGGGCAGCTTCCCGGTGATCTCATTAAGCGCAACGGTGATCTTCTCGCCGTTGTCGCGGCGGACGGCGACGCACACGCCGTTTTCGATGTCCTTGGGTCCCAGCTCCACGCGGAGAGGAACACCCTTCATCTCGTACTGAGCGCACTTCCAGCCGAGGCTGTTGTCGCTGAGATCGATCTGAGCGCGGATTCCGGCGGCCTTGAAGGACTCATAAAGCTCCGTGGCCTTCTCGGTGACGCCCGCCTTATGCTGGGCAACGGGCACGACGATGACCTGAACGGGGGCAATGCGGGGAGGCAGCACCAGACCGTTATTGTCGCCGTGGGTCATTATGATACCGCCGATAATTCTGGTGGACATACCCCAGGAGGTCTGCATGGGGTACTTGAGGGTGTTATCCTTATCGGTAAAGGTGATGTCAAACTGCCTGGCAAAGCCGTCGCCGAAGAAGTGGCTGGTGCCGGACTGGAGCGCCTTACGGTCGTGCATCATACACTCGATGGTATAGGTATTCACGGCGCCGGCAAACTTCTCCTTGTCGGTCTTGTTGCCGCGGATAACGGGCATGGCCAGATAGTTCTCGCAGATGTCGGCATAGACCTCAAGCTGATGCAGGGTCTCTTCTCTGGCCTCCTCCTCGGTGGCGTGAAGGGTGTGTCCCTCCTGCCAAAGGAACTCTCTGCCCCGCAGGAAGGGGCGGGTGGTCTTCTCCCAGCGGAGCACGGAGCACCACTGGTTATATTTCATGGGCAGATCACGCCATGAGTGGACAACATGACTCCAGTGATCGCAGAACAGAGTCTCTGAGGTGGGGCGGATGCACAGGCGCTCGCTGAGCTCCTCGCTGCCGCCGACAGTGACCCATGCGCACTCGGGCGCGAAGCCCTCGACATGATCCTTCTCCTTTTGAAGCAGGCTCTCGGGGATCAGCATCGGCATGGACACATTCTGGTGTCCGTCACGCTTGAACATTCCGTCCAGAACATTCTGGATGTTCTCCCAGATGGCGTAGCCGTAGGGACGCAGAATGAAGCAGCCCTTTACGCCGGAATAGTCCACCAGCTCTGCCTTGGTGCATACATCGGTAAACCACTGGGCGAAGTCTACCTCCATATCGGTTATCTGTTCTACTCTCTTATCCTTTGCCATTATCATTTCTCCAATCTCGAAGTATGTTAATTATAAATCATTTCAAAGCACCGAGTTATCATTTTATATCCCGGGGAAAGCCTTGTCAATAGCGGGAAAACAATCTTTTCCGGGGCTTTTGTAGGGAAAACAATCTTTTCCGGGGCTTTGTGCCCGCAGAGCCGTGTGTGATGATTGAATAATGCGCCATTGCGTGTTATAATGAGCTATCCTGTGCATTATGAGGACTGAAGCCATGAAAGGTAAATGCCCGTTTCATATTGACCGCGAAAGAATAAAGGAGAGCGCCCTGCCGTTTTTCGCTTCGCTCCTGTTCTCCTTTGCTGCCCATATGTTCATATTGGTAAACAAGATACCCATGGATGATGATATATGCAATATGTTCTCCAAGGGCGCGACCGTTGTCTCCGGCCGCTGGGGGCTGGAGATACTGCGGCTCATTATGCCGGATATATCCATGCCGTGGATATACGGCGTGATGGCCATAGTGCTGCTCTCTCTCAGCGTGTGCCTTATTGTCAGGCTCTTCGGCATACGCAGTAAGCTTCTGCAGGTGCTCGTTGCCGGTGTCATTGTCACCTTCCCCGCTCAGACCGGCACCATGGTCTATATGTTCACCTGTGCCCCATACGGTCTGTCCATGCTTCTGGCGGTGGGCGCGGTGTATTGCTTCAATTCCGGCAACAGGCTCCGCTGGGTCATATCCCCTCTGCTGCTCATATTCTCATGCAGCATATATCAGGGGTACTTCGCCTTTGCCGCGTCCTTCTGCGTTCTGCTGATGATCAAAATGCTGCTGGACGGCGAAGGAACAGCCGGGGATGTGTTCCTCTCCGGGGTGAAAATGCTTCTGTTTCTGGTGCTCTCCGTGGGAATATACGCCGGCACCGTGATGCTGGCAAGCGCGCTTGCGGGCATACCCACTCTGGATGTGGTCAACCGGGAGCAGGGCATCCTAATGCGCATACTTGTGGCATACAGCGCATACCTCCACACTCTGTTCTCCGGCTATTTTGCCTATGTCGGCACCGCCGCCTCAAGGGTATTGCATATCGTCATTATCGGCTTGTCGGCGGTCGTGTGTATGATCAGGATGAGAAAGACCGCGGATATTAAGAAATGGGCTCTGCTGGCGCTGTGCCTTGTGCTGTTCCCTCTGGGCTGCTACTGCCTGTATATGCTGGCCGACAACAGCTACATCCACTCTCTGGCGCTCTTCCCCTTCTCCTCGATCTACATTCTCGCCGCCGTTATCCTCGACGGCGTCAGGCCGGAAAAGGAGCGTCTCTGCCGATGGGCCGCCTGTATCTGTCTGGGCGGAATAATTCTGGGAAATGTTTATTTTTCCAACAGCTTCTACCTTTACGGTCTCCTCCAGTACCAAAGCCGGCAGAGCTTCTACACCGCCATGCTCACTCAGGTATTCTCCGCCGAGGGCTTCGATGAGAATACCGGACTTGCCATAATCGGCGAGAGCGCGGCCCTCGACCACGATCTGGGACAGCACATGGATTTTTCAAAATTCCAGCTGCCCGGAAACAGCATTATGAACCCCATCCACGCAAAGGATTTCATCAATAATTATCTCGGCTGTGATATTCCCTTCGCCTCCGAGGAGGAGTGCGCCGCGATATCATGTACCGATGAATTCGGTGAGATGTCCGTCTATCCCTACTACGGCTCGGTAAAAAAAATCGGAGATTATGTCATAGTGAGGCTTGACTGATATGAAGATCCGATCTGCTGTGTTATATATACTCTGGACCGCCCTGATAGTCTCGGTGTGCATATATGTGTCCATGTTCCACTACCAGCTTATGCTTATAAGCGGCAGCTCCATGGAGCCCACATACAGTGATATGTCCCTCGCCGTCATAGACAAGCACCAGAGGGAGCACAGGCCGGGAGATGTGGTCCTGTGGAGGAGCGATACGCTGAGAGCCGATATCGTAAAGCGCATCGCCGCAGTACCGGGAGATTCTGTTCGCTCCCGCGGTGACACCCTGCTGATAAACGGCAAACCCGTATGCTCCCTGCCCCCTATTGAGAGCCGTTCCCCATTTATTAGCGAGGAGGAATATATTATCCCCTCGGGCTTATGCTTCCTCCTGGGCGACAACTACGAAAAGAGCGTTGACAGCCGCTACGCTCAGGTCGGTCTTGCGGATGAGGGCAATATTATCGGAACGCTCATCAAGGTCAGCTGAATTGTACAATACGAACCCCGGGAGATGTTCGTTTCTCCCGGGGTGTTGTATTATCTGTTCTCTTCCTTGTTCTCTTCTTCAGGCTCTTCCGCATCGTTGATAACGATCTCGTCAGACTCTACTTCCTTATTGCGGTTCTCGTCAACGCCCAGAGTTTTGTCTATCTTCTTTTTGGCTCTGCGCCAGTATATGCCGACTGCGGCGCCTATGGCAATGACGATACCTGCCACGGCCTGAATAAGATATGTGACCACCGAGGGATCGATGTATGCCTTTCCGTTTGCGCCGAAGAGCAGCATTGCGGCAAAGGCTGTGAAAATGAGACCGGATGCTTTCATAAGTTTATTCATGTTGTTTTTCCTTTCTCTCCATTGTCTTTTTCTGTATGGCGCTGCAGATATATTTTGCCTCTGCTCTGGCGCTGGTGCCGATATTATATACATGCTCGTTCATGGCTTGAATGATAGCGGCTCTGTACTTCTCGCCCGAGGACAGCAGCTCGACGGCGGTATCACCCACCTCCGGGAGCTTATCCGTATCAAGGGAGCAGCCTATGACATTACGCAGGGCAATGTTCATGGGCACCTCCTCTATCTTCTGCCAGTCGGGGTTCATGACCTTCATGGGGGTGTTAATGAAGAGCACCGGCTTTTTCGTGGTAAAGGAGAACTCCCATGCTATATCCGACCAGTCCGTTATGAGCAGGTCGGAGTCGAACACTGTGGAATTTGAGGAGAAATCCGTCTGTATCTCCACATCGTCACGGGAGGCATATTTCCGGGACAGATTTTCAAAATACTCTTTTCTGTGTCGCACATGCTGGGGATGGGGGCGCACAGTCACATGGAAGCCTCTGCCGCACAGTCCGTCAAGCAGGGGCTCAAGACAGCTGTCCGCAATATTGTCCTCCTGCCATGAGGGGGCGATAAGCACCTGCTTTACACTGTGCTCCTCATGAGGTCTGGACTCGTAGTCCCTTATCATGTCGTCAAGGAGAGGATAGCCGGTCTCCACCAGATTTTTCGCCGGTGTTCCGTCAAGCGCCTCCATCTGTCTCAGCTCACGCTTGAGATGCTCGCCCACCAGAAACACCGTGTCGTAATGATCCTCTGCGCCCTTGCGGAGGTTCAGATTGGTGCTGCCCATACCGTGATGGACATAGATATACTCGATATCCTTTCGCACATAGCTGCGCTTGATGTGATAGTTCTCGATGTCGGGCATCGTCATGACCACCACATCGGCATCCATCTTCATCATAAGGGTTATGAGCTTCTTCTCGCCGATATAATAGGGCTTCAGGGCGGGGCGCTCCCTGGCGATGGAGAAGACGATATCATTGGGGTCGCTCGTCACATAGTGGACGACTATATTGGTGTTATTGAGTATGTACTCAATGGTGTTCCTGTAATACTTGTAAAAGCCGCTGCTCTCGGAATAGAACACAAGATGCTTGTTCACGACGGAGAAAAACCGCTTGTAATCCGCCTTTTCCCGCCTGCTCTCCTCATCGCCGAACAGCTTACGCTTCTTCCCGCCGAGCTGTTTCAGGCTGTCCAGCTCCTTTTTGCTCTCTTCAAGAGCCTCGTAGTCCACATAGTCTCTGGGATCTATGGCGGCGTTGAGAGCATAGAGCTGAAGGATGGAGAGGAGGTTGCCGGCGATCCAGTACACCGCAACGCCCACAGGCACGAACCAGCCCAGATACAGCGACAGACCCACGGACAGTATCAGCATCCCGTATTTATTCCACGCATCCTGCTCCGACTGGAGCACATTTGCCGCGTTCTGAGCCGCGCACATGAGCCATGCGGAGGCGCCGGCAAGGATGGGCGAGAGTATGAGCCATCCCCTTTTCTCGCTGGGCACAAGGCTCAGATCCACCCCCAGAAAATCCATGCTTATGGAGCTGTCCCTCATGCCCTCCTTTATGGCGGCGATAACGCCCATCAGCAGAAGTATCTGGATAGCCAGAGGGATGATGGAGGCAAAGGGGCTGTATTTTTCTCTTTTGAATATCTCTGCCTGACCGTCGGAAATGGCATCCGGGTCGCCGAAATGACGAGCCTTGAGGAAGTTTATCTCCGGCTGCATCTTCACCATCTTGATGGAGTTCTTCTGCACCCATACGGACACCGGCAGCAGAATGATCTTCGACAGGAGGGTGAACAGGAGGATCGCAAGGCCGTAATTTCCGCATATGTCATAGCAGAGCTTCATGACCCGCGCAAGCGCGCTGTACAGTATGTTCATCTCAATAATTCCCGAATATTCAATGTTTTTCTCCCGCTGTGAAGAGGCATTTCCTTAGTAGCTCTTCTCAAACACTCTCCCTGTGGGGATGAGAGTCGTCATATCTCCGGCGTCACCGGTCTGAACGAATTCCTCGAAATAGTTCGTGTTCACGGCGTCATAGTTCATAAATCTGCGCTCCCGCGGCTCTCCCTCACGGCAGTCGAAGGCCTCCTCGCCGGCGCAGCCGTCCATCAGTCTCCCGAATGCCTCCTGCAGGTCGTCATAGGACACAGGGGCCTCTGATGTACGCACGGCATGGTGCTCATTTTTACCTTTTATGAGGAGGATCGGATGCTGCTGGAGGTTTGCCCCCTCGTAGCCCACGGAATAGCCGTGGTCGGACATGATGAGGATAACGCTGTTGTCGTAGATACCGTTCCGCTTCAGGGCATCAAGGTATGCGCCCGCGGTCTTTATGGAGCAGCGGAGCTTGTCCTGATAGCTGCCGTTTTCCACATGGTTGAAGTCGGTGTCCAGATCATACGGCTCGTGGGCGCCCTCAAGGTGGATGAGCTTGAAGCACTTGTCCGGTACGATATCAAAGGGAGCATCCTGCTGCATTCTGTTGTAGTAGCTGACATTGGAATCGTTAAAATAGTTGAGACCCTCATCGCCGTCATAGACTCTGCTCTCGTTCAGGCGGCCATAGAGATCGTAGCCCAGGAATTTCAGATCCCAGGGGGCATACTTGATAAGGCTCATTTTTATCAGCAGCTTTGCGGCAAAGGTCTTCGAGCCGATGTTCTGGGCGTCGGGCAGGAGATTTACAAACTGGCCGGCAAAGTCGGCGGTCTTCAGGACTCTCGAATCCTCAAAGGAATAGAGCCCTATGCGGTAATCCTCCGCCCTTGCTCTGCACAGTATGGGAGATTCGGCGATGGCGGAAGTGCGGTACTCGGAAAATTTCTGCTTTGCCTCATACCACCGGCCGGTCTGGATCTGCTGAATGGCGCATTTTGAAAAGGGGTATGAGCCAACGGTATTGCTGAAGTATGTAAAGTCCTCGAAGGTGTCGAGGCTGTTGTCCGGCTCCTCCGAGATCCAGTCAAATTCCGAAGCCTCCACCGCGTCCAGGATAAGTATGACGAAGTTCTCGCTCTGAGACATCTGATACAGATCCTTGTCGGTAGATGCCAGCACATCGGCGGCAACCTCGTCCTCGGCCATGAGCGACACGGCGGTCAGGGTCAGAATGAGAACAAGGCCGATGGCGCTGACGCCCAGAGCGCAGATGCCCCGCACCCTCTCCGCGCCGAATTTTATGAGAACGAAAACGGCGGCGGCGGAAAAGACGACCCATACGGCGATGCTCTTCAGCCTCTCCGCGGGAAAGGCGTTCCAATCTACCGGCTTGCCGTCCATAACGGGGAGATTTGAGACAAAAAAGCTGCCCTGAATATAGGTGCAGATGAACGCGACTATGGCCGCCAGATACACCGCCCCGTAGAGCTTCCCGTTTATCCTGCGGCAGAGGCGCAGTACGCCGAAGACAGCGGCGGCGGATACCGCAAACAGCACCAGAGCCACCGGCAGGAGCATACCGGGAGTAAACCAGAAGTCGGACCGGTTCGTAAGCAGCAGCTCAAAGGGGGCATATATAAGCACCATGAAGGGCAGGAATACCGCAACGGCTATATCGGGCAGCAGATCCCAGAGTTTTTTATTTCCGGACATTTTCATCCCTCGGCAACATCATTTATCGGCCTGTATGCCCATGATCCCCCGAAAAACCGGCACTCTCCGAGCATACATTTATTGATCGTTATGATATCACATCACAGCGTATTTTTCAATGGCATATAGTATCGTTCATCACACTTTTTCAATACAACAGATATTTCGGCCATCCATTCCGCTGTTTTTCAGCCGATTTTTCTTGACCTTGTTCCCCACATTGTATATAATACCACCGTTATAACGATAAAATCATTCAAAGAGGTGATTGTAATAAACAGGCAGAAGTTTCTCACGGAGCTTGCAAGACTGCTGACCTTCATGTACGAGGAGGACAGGCAGACCGCCCTTGAGCTCTACAATGATATGTTTGACGATGCCGAGGATGAACAGGCTCTTATTCAGTACCTTGTGTCCCCCACCCGTCAGGCTGTTCTGCTGGCCCGTGTATACGATACCAGAGAGCGCAAGCTTCATGTCCAGTCTCAGTCCATGGATGACGATGCCGGATCCGGCGCGGCCCCCTCCTTCATCGGCGCGGTTCTGGAGATCCGCGACGGTGCGCCTCTCAGACAGTATGAGGCTGAGGATGAGCTTCCCCCTGTCCGTCAGGAGGAGAAGGGTCAGATCTCTCTGTTCGGCGAGGACAATTCCGATGAATGTGCCGATGAGCCGGAAGCTGCGGCCCCTGTTTCCACAGATGCTCCGGCAGAGGATGCCGCCGACGGGCAGGAAGAGGCTGTGGATTCCTCCGTGGCCGCAAGCGATGATGGCTCCGATGCTCCCGATGCGGACTCCGCCGCTCCGGAGCCGGCTGAAACAACGGAAGAGCCCGCCGTTCCCCCTGCGGCACAGAGTGAGGAGAAGGTCGAGCCGGACGAAGAGAAGCCCGCCCCGGTCTCTGCCTATGACGCGCTGGCAGGTGTCTTCCCGGAAGCCGCCGAAAAGAATACAAAGCGTGTTCCCAGAACGGGTCTGCTGATACTCTATATCATTCTGGCTGTTCCCGTGACCCTGCTGGGTCTGCTGGTTCTGCTTGTCCCCACGCTTGTGTGTCTCTCCTGCGCGGTGGGTGTCGTCACTCTCGGCGTTTTCGGTGTCTCCGCGGCCTTTGCCGGCTTCACTGTCTTTGCGGACATACTTCTGGTGATGGGTCTTTCGGTCATCGTTCTGGCATTCGGCCTGCTGTTTGCATGGCTCTTCATCTGGTTTATCATCGGCCCCATGGTCAGTCTTGTGAAGGGTATTATTTCCCTTGGGGACAAGTGGTGCTACAAGGAGGTTGAGCTCTGATGAAAAATGTCTGGAAAGTTCTTCTGATCATCGTCGCCGTTATGCTCATTATCGGGGCGGTGGCTTTCGGTGTCGCCATATTTACCGGTGCCGACATCCAGCGTATTCATTCCGTTCTGGACAACAGATACCATGTTGATATGTACATTCAATACGGTCAGCAGGTCATTGATGTGTTAAAAGCCTCGTTTTAATTGAATTGTCACAGTAAATCCCCGTGTGCGATAAAGCGCATGGGGATTTTTTCATCCGTTCCGGTGTAAAAACGGGAGGATGATTTATCCGGCGAGCGCCGTCGCATTTTAAACATACTGCAATGTCCGATGTTTTTTACGGGAGACCTCATCCGTCACGGGCGGACGATGTAATATTGTGCAGATCGTACCTTTTCGGTCGCCGCCCGTGCCACCTTCTCCAAAGAAGAAGGTATGGCTGGTGCAAGACTTTTAAAAGAAGCTTGCTCCTTGCCGTACAATCTATGCTATT
>JAZUJF010000146.1:0-3087 GCA_045642585.1 Candidatus Limivicinus sp. | reverse complement strand
AAAACTCCGGGAATCCTGACGGATTTCCGGAGTCTTTTGCGAAGTATGAGCGGAAAAGAGCGGATCAAAACCGATAAATCCCTATGGTGCACCGCCTTTCCGGCGTCTTTCCTTTTTGATATTGTGAGCTGTCATGCCTGTTCCGCAAGGAATTTTTTTGCCTCAGCCGTGATACACAGCTCCTCCGGGCAGGCGCATACATCCTTCAGGTAGGGATAGCCCATACCCTTCTGACCGAGAAGATACAGGCACTGTCCCAGCCAGAGCCTAAGCTCGTTTTTCATGAGAGGCAGTCTTGCCGTCTGCTGGGCCGCACTGAGAATATCCGCATCCTGCTGTGTCATTGAGCCCTTGCCCATGGCGATACGAATACGAAGTACCTCGCTGTCCTGATTGCTGACACCGGAGTTAATGCCCAGAGAACGGATGATATCATACTGAGCCTGAGCTTCGGCGAGATCGTTTTGCCAGATCTTGACACTGCATCGCCCTGCGGCTATTATCCCGCGGCACTGATCCCCCACTTTGCCGGGGAGGATCACCATATTACCCAGCATTTCCTCCGCTTTTTTGAAGCTTCCGGCCGCGATGTACGCCGTCACCATATAGCTCTGCATTCTGAAAAGCACATTTGCTTTCAGCCTGGGCGTTTTCAGGAGAGGGGAGTACACCTTAATGAACTCTCCCGGCATCTGGTTCACCATCAGCAGGGACAGAAGCTTTCCGTTGAGCCTGACGGCATAGGCGGAAACTCCTGTGTACACGAAAAAGCCCAGCACTATCCACACAATAAAGCTCACATACAGGGGCTTCCCGTCGTATTTCAGCGCGGCGCCTAAAAGAAATACCAGAGATTCAAACAGTATCAGATATGTTTTGCTGCGGGAAAAGAGTCTGATCATAACAGTATCTCCTGTTCAGGATAATGCAGAGGGGAGAGCTTCAAAAAATGAAGCTCTCTCCTTGTTATATCATCTTAGTGCTCTCAAATGCCACATCGTGGAATACAAGATTGTCGTGGGTCAGAATAAATTCCAGAACATCCGCCACTTCCTCGGGCTGCATGAAATTGCCGCGCTTATCCTTGGGGATGCGACCCTCAAAGAAGGTAGTGTCCACGGGGCCGGGGTTAATGGTGGTAAAACGGATATTGCGGCCCTTTATCTGCTGGGTGAAGGCGTCATTGAACATATTGACGGCGATCTTTGCGGCGGAATAGTGAGGCGCCTTGGGATTGGGGCGCTTTGCGGCCATTGAGCCGAAGGAGACGACAAGTGCGCCCTCTTCCTCGTTCACATGGGAGAGAAACTCCTTGGTGGAGAAGACCATGCCCTTGACATTTACATCCATAACGGTGTTGTAATCTTCCTCGGTGAAGTCCTCGAGATTGCGGGTGATGGAGAGACCGGCGAAGTTTATGAGAGTGTCAACTCTGCCGAAGCGGGCCATGACCGCCTCCATGAAATCGTGGATCCGGGCGGGAGAGGTCACATCCACAACGGCGGAGAATACATTGGCGCCGGTCTGAGCCAGCTTTTCGCTCAGCTCCTGAACGCGGTTTTCCTTTGCGGAGCAGAACGCTATATTCACGCCGGGGGCGGCGATCTTCATAGCGGTGGCAGTACCGATACCGCCGGTGGCGCCCATCATGACTATCGTCTTGCCTGTAAGAGTATTCATAGTAATTATCCTTTCTGTATCAGTGTTCATGTTCGTTTTTCCAGTCCACGTTACACTCATGGAGGCAGCCGTGATTGAGGTGGTAGGGACCCTCGAAGCCGGTATCACCTAAAATACCGGACACCAGAGCGATCGACTGGGGATAGAACCAGCTGCCCAGCATGATCTTGTCGCGGCTGGGATCTTCGTCCCGGATCTCCTCACGGGCCTGAGTGTCGCCGTCCTTCCAGATGAAGTGAGGACGGGAGATCCACTGCTCGGGCCGGGAGTCCTTGCGGTGAATATAGAAGCCCACACCGTCATCACCGAAGTGCATCTTTGCGTGGTCAAGATAGAGCCTTGCGGCATTCTCCACATCCTCACGGCGGTAGTCGGTGAGACGGGAGAGATTATAGAGCATATATGCCCCGTCAAAGTCCGGACAGTCGGAGCCGCAGGGCCAGAAGGAGCCGTCCGGCCTCTGGCAGGCAAGGGTGGAATCCACGCTCCTGTCAAGGAAGCGGTACTCCCATCCCTGCGCAAAGTAGGTAGGCAGCACATGGATAGTGCCGAACTGACCGTTCAGAAGATCCGCGCCGTACTGGCAGCCCCAGTAGCCGGTCTTAGGGTCAAGCAGCTCCTCAAGAGCGGGGAACATACCGTATTCCAGCACCTCATCCACATAGGGCACGCCGTAGAAGTCACGCAGGGCGAACATGGCCGTTGACAGGGCGCAGATCTGGTTGCCGGCCGCCCATGAATTTGACCAGTCGTACTTCTTGCAGTACCTGTACATAGTCTCTTTGTTAAGCAGCGGCTCAAGGAAGGTCAGATCCTTCTCGCACTTGCGGCCAAGAACATAGAGAGTCCACAGCATACCCCGGGTAAAGTGCCACACGCTGTCAAGCTCGTCGATGCCGCGGACACGATCCCTGTCGGCGGCACGGTTCGAGAAATAGCCGTTTGCGCACTGGAGAGAGTTGACTCTTTCTGCCCATGCGTCCAGATCGGCATCCCCCATGTTGTCCAGCTCACCGAAAATGGAACGGATAATGGCCGCGTGGTACATACCGTAGGAGCTGGGCGCTGTCTCACAGGCTTCTTTTTTGTATGCTCCGGGCTCGTCCCCAAGCTTCATACTGTCAACGAAGGCCAGAGCCATAGTCTTGAGCTGTCTGTAACCCTCGGTCTCATGTGCATTGTATATCATAATACCTGCATCCTTTTTATAAAATAATTGCGTAAATACAAGAATTTAAGGCAAACCGCATAATGCGGCAAGAGTAGATACAGAGAGAAAATGGGTTCTGATGACGGCACTTTTTCGCAGGAATACTTTGTGTATTGCAAGAAAAAGTGACTAAATGATAAGTGAGCGTCCAAATCTTTGATTTGGCTTACGCGAACTTACACAGAGGGGGGCACATT
>JAZUJF010000145.1:0-12178 GCA_045642585.1 Candidatus Limivicinus sp. | reverse complement strand
TGATATCGATGTAGTCCACCTCTTCACGGTTGACCTGAACGGTATCGTTGCGATGACGGCAGATGATACGCTTGTTTTTGAGGCAACCGTTCTCGTCCACAGGCTCGGACGCCTGAGCGACAATGTACTGATCCTCAACATCGGCAGTCATGTACTCCACCTCGTCAGTGACGCGGCAGGTACCCTTCTCCACTCTGCGGTAAGGAGTCTGGAGGAAGCCGTACTGGTTGGCGGAGGCATAGGACGCCAGATAGTTTATCAGGCCGATGTTGGGGCCTTCAGGAGTCTCAATGGGGCACAGACGGCCATAGTGAGAATAGTGAACGTCTCGGACATCGAAGGAGGCCCTCTCTCTGGACAGACCGCCGGGGCCCAGTGCGGACATACGGCGCTTATGAGTCAGCTCGGACAGAGGGTTGGTCTGGTCCATGAACTGAGACAGAGGAGAAGAACCGAAGAACTCTTTGATAGCGGCGGTGACGGGACGGATGTTGATAAGGGACTGGGGAGTGACAACATCCAGATCCTGCAGAGTCATACGCTCGCGGATAACGCGCTCCATACGGCTGAAGCCGATACGGAA
The DNA here is from genome assembly GCA_045642585.1 of Candidatus Limivicinus sp. GTDB lineage: Bacteria > Bacillota > Clostridia > Oscillospirales > Oscillospiraceae > Limivicinus. Next base: position 11,595 of record JAZUJF010000145.1, on the reverse strand, counting down.
CTGGTTCTGGAGCAGCTCACCCACGCGTCTGACGCGGCGATTGCCCAGATGGTCGATATCATCGGCATTGCCTATGCCGTGGGCAAGGCAGTTGAGGTAGTTGACGGAGGAGTATATATCGTCCAGAACGATGTGCTTGGGAATAAGGACATCGATGTTCTCTTTGATGGCGTTCTCAAGAGCCTCGCCCTCGAACTGGCTCATCAGCTGTTTCATGACGATGCCGCGGATATTCTCGGTCACGCCCAGCTTTTCCTTATCGAAATCGCCGAAGCGGGAGATGTCCACCATGCCGTTGGAGAAGACCTTTACGAGCTTGCCTTCAACATTCAGCTTGACGGTAATAACGCCTGCGTCCGCGATCTCCCTGGCCTTGTCCCGGGACAGGAACTCGCCCTGCTCGGCAAGGACCTCGCCGGTGAAGGGGTCAGTAACGGTTTCAGCCAGCTCAAAGCCCGCGATACGGGGATACAGGGACAGCTTCTTGTTGAACTTATAGCGGCCCACATCGCTTATCTCGTAACGGCGGCGGTCATAGAACAGGCCGTCAAGCAGAGTCTCGGAGGACTCCACCGTGGGAGGATCGCCCGGGCGGAGCTTGCGGTAGATCTCAAGCAGGCACTCCTCGCGGTTAGCGGAGGTATCCTTGTCCAGAGTGGAGATGATACGCTCATCCTCGCCGAAGATCTCCTTGATGCGCTCGTTGGTCATGCAGCCGACAGCGGTGTCGTCGATGCAGCTGAGCCATGTGGCAGGGCTGTCCTCGCGGTATGCGCCCATTGCCTTCAGGAACCATGTGATGGGCAGCTTGCGGTTCTTGTCGATACGCACAAAGAAGGTGTCGTTTGCGTCAGTCTCGTACTCCAGCCATGCGCCGTGATAAGGGATAATGGTGGAGGCATAGGAGCTGATCATCGCCTTATCGGTGGTCTTGTCAAAGTACACACCGGGGGAACGAACGATCTGGGAAACGATAACACGCTCCGCGCCGTTGATGATAAAGGTACCTCCGTCGGTCATAAGAGGGAAATCTCCCATGAAGATATCCTGCTCCTTGATCTCCTCGGTCTCTTTATTGCGCAGTCTTACTCTGACCTTGAGAGGCGCGGCATATGTTGCATCTCTTGCCTTGCACTCTTCTTCGGTGTACTTGGGCTTCTCGTCCATGTTGAAGTCGATGAAGCTCAGCTCCAGGTTGCCGGAATAGTCGGAGACGGAATCCACATCTCTGAACACTTCGCGCAGACCTTTTTCCATAAACCACTTGTAGGATTTCTTCTGGATATCAAGCAGGTTGGGCATCTGCTGGATCTCCGGGGTGCGGGCAAAGCTCTTTCTCAAAGTTTTGCCGTAGAGGACATCTCTTGGCATTAGCGCACTCTCCTTCAAAAGTTTTACAAACACCCGGCTTTGTTGTCAGAGTCTTGAAAGCCGGTGTTGATTTTACATCTGGTGGGTGATATACTATGCACAGTGATGATGGGCGAGGATGCCCCCATCCTTGGCGCATAAATCAAGGTATTTTAACATTACTGTTATCGGAAGTCAAGCACAAATTTGTTATATTTTGGTGTCGGAGGTTTTTCTCCGGCTTTTTTGTTATCATGGCCGGGGTAAACAGCCATCCGGCCGGCAATAGGAGCAGGAATGGATATTCGTGTTGTACTTATTCTGACAGCGGAGGCGCTGTTTGCCCTCTGGCTTCTCAGGGATTTTGATATGCTTGTCAGCCGCAGGTATCTGATTGCGGCTGCTGTGCTGATCTTCGGGGCTTTTTTCATAAGATTTCTCTGTCTTGATTACAGGACTCTGGATTATACCGATTTTCTCAGCAAGTGGGTGCAGTTTTTCCGGGAGAACGGGGGCTTCAGGGCGCTGAAGTATTCCGTGGGCAACTACAATATCCCATATCTGTACTTTCTGGCGGCCTTCTCATATTCCTCCATAGACGACCTGTATCTCATTAAGCTTCTGAGCATATTCTTCGATGTGCTGCTTGCATGGAGCGTGATGGGACTTGTGAGCGTATTCAGAAATGACCGGCGGCTCCTGCTGGGGAGCTTCTTTGCGGTACTGTATCTGCCAACCGTTGTCCTCAACGGCGCTCTCTGGGCCCAGTGTGACAGCACCTATGTCGCTCTGGCGGTACTGAGCATCTGGCTGGCCCTGACCGACAGACCCAGGCTGTCCGTGCTGGCCATGACCCTCTCCTTCGGCTTCAAGCTCCAGGCTGTATTCGTGATGCCGATCCTTGCCGTACTGTGGATGGCGAAGAAATTCAGGTTCAGAGACTTCCTGCTGTTTCCCGTCTTCTATATTCTTCTTGTTCTTCCGGCCGTGATCGCGGGCAGACCCTTCATCGAAACTCTCCTGCTCTACTTCAGGCAGACCGGCAGCATCGGCAGCGGCCTCAACTACAACTCTCCTTCCGTTTTCGCCTTCTTCCGCCATGTGTCAGATGAGGCTCTGGCCGCAAAGCTGGGAATTATCGCCGCTTTCTCATTCATGGCCATAGTGCTGCTGCTCTGTCTTGTACGCCGTGAGCGTCTCACAGACAAGGCTGTTCTTGCCGCATCCGTGCTCTTTGCCGTGGGCATTCCCTTCCTGCTGCCCCATATGCACGACAGATACTTCTACACAGCCGATATTCTCACCCTTGTGCTGGCTTTCTGCCTGTGGCAGTATATACCTTTTGCCGCTTTGGCTCAGTTCGCCTCGCTTCTGGGGTATCACGCATATCTGAAAATGAGTTATTTCCTCTTGATGGATCACGGCGCAAGGGCTCTTATCGCTGTACTTGCCGCGGTCTTTGTCCTCTTTGTGCGGGAGCTGTTCTTCCCGGCAGGGGGGCCCATAAGAGAAAAAATTTGATTTTTCCCTATTGACAAATTCTGCTTTTCTGTTATAATCACTCATGCCTTAAATGTGGCGGCCGAATCAGCAGAAACTTTAAATGCAGCGTATGCCTCGGCGATTATATGCGAGAGTGCTGGAACAGGTAGACAGGCACGTTTGAGGGGCGTGTGTCAACCGACGTGGGAGTTCAAGTCTCCTCTCTCGCACCATAATGGTACGGTAGCAATAATATAAATTGCTACCGTTTTTTTGTTTAATTCAACGATGTGCATGAAAAGCGCAATTGCTTTAGCGTTCCCATGGGATCATAATGATAATAATGTGATTCGTTTTGCCCTTCTGATAAAGTGCAGTAATAGTAACAGGGCGCGTTGATATAGCAGAATCCTTTGAAATATATCGTCTGCCTTTTCCCTGAACTGAATGTGAAGCTTGCTTTCCTCTCTCACTTATTGTAATAATTCTATCTGGAGGGGTCTCAATGAAGCTGAATGAAGAATCCATTCAAAGTTTTATCGCCGGCATTTCCTCTGCGCCGGAACTGGCGCTGATTTCGCCGGAAGAAGCGGAGCGGATGCAGACCATCGCCGCAGAAGTGCTGGAAAAATACAGCCGTCAATTCGGTGAGGACGCTGAATTTGAATATTCGTACCGGAAGCGCTTCACCAGCGTGGAGCTGCGTCTGAATATTCTCGGAGAGCGTTATAACGCTCTCCTGGAAGGCAGCAAGCCGATTTTCGACCGGAGCTACGAGATCATCAGCAATCTGCTGATCGACCGGGTCACAACGGCATTTTTCGTATATGGGTTCGGTAAAAATCTGGTCACGCTCCGCGCACCGCGCCGCGGGGGAAAGGACATCCTGCATAACCCGATGGTACTTGCCGTCGTATGCGGCATTCTCCTCGGATTTCTCTGTCAGCTTCTGCCGGAAGGTCTTTTTCATTTCTTTATTGATGACCTCGTCACTCCGGTTTCGGACGTTCTCCTCAGTGTGCTTTCCGGCATCATGGGACCGGTGCTGTTTATGTCGCTGCTGAGCTCCGTCACTACATTCAACAGCATCAGCGAGCTCAACACACTCGGACGGAGCATCATTCGCCGCTGTGTCTTGATCATCGTCTCTGTTGCGCTGCTTTCCATAGCTGTGTGTATTCTGTTGTTCGGCAATCTGGGGAATGCCGGTGCCTCCTTTGCCCCTGATCAGATCATATCCCTGCTGATAAATATCATCCCCACCAACCTGCTGACTCCCTTTACAGAGAATAATACCGCACAGCTCATCGTTCTCGGCCTCGGGCTGGGTGCGGCACTGCTCATCATGGCGGAGCGTGCCAGCACGCTGAAGAGTCTGCTGTGCGATATGACGCTATGGCTCAATACTTTTATGCGCATTGTCATGCGTATCTCTCCGCTGATCCCCTTTCTCTCTCTTCTCAAGATTACTGCGGAAGGCGGCTTCGGCGTCATCCTGGATACCTGGAAGTTCCTTCTGGGTGTTGTTCTCTGTATGCTGATCTGTGCTGTTGGAAAGATTGCGCTCGTGTCTTTTCGCCGTTCCCTGCCTCCGCTCCTGCTGCTGAAGAAGCTGCGTCCACTTGTCCTGCGTGCCTTTGCCACCGGCTCGATGAGTACCACTCTCATCATGCAGAGGCAGATTTCGAAATCCGCCTTCGGCATTCGTCCCTCCTATACGGAGTTCTGGTACCCCATGAGCTATGCCATGCTCAACCCGACGATGGTCATCAGCATCGTGGTCCCTGCGTTTTTCGCCGCATCGGCAGCCGGTGTTCCTGTTTCCTCTTCCTTTCTGCTTGTGCTGTTCCTGCTTACTGTTCAGCTTTCTCTGGCATCCACCGGGACGATCAGTTCCTGGGTCATTGTCTTTACACAGCTTGGGTTGCCTATGAGCTTCGTCGGCGTCTTCTCTGCCAGCAGAATTGTGATCAAAAACTTTACAGCCGCCTTCAGTGTTCTGTTCCTCTCTCTGGAGCAGATTGATGCTGCCTGCGCCGCAAAGGCTGTGGACGACTCCATTCTCCGTAACCCCCGTATCCTGTACGAAGCAGAAGAAGACTAATGCGACACAGCGTAATGCGGCAATAGCAGATACCGAGAGAGAAATGGTTCTGATGACGGCACTTTTTTGCAGGAATACTTTGTGTATTGCAAGAAAAGTGACTAAATCAGAGCACTAATTTTCCGGCAGATGCCGAAAGCGAATTATTCAGCGGTTCCTTTGATTTGGCTTACGCGAACTTACACAGATGGGGGCACATTTTATCCGGCGGATGCCGCAGGTGTATTATGCGGTAGTGCCCCAGGAACAAACAATAACGGGTTGATAATGGGGGTGGAAAAGACCATGCAAGAGTATCAAACATTTGCCGCGCTGGTTTATGTGACGACCCCTGAGTCCGAAGCGGTACAGCGGATGTACGACTGGCAGGAGTTTTATATGGATGATGACAGTCAGCTCTACTATCGGGCAGATCATATTCACAGCGGTATGCAGATCATTGCCGCCAGACAGGGTGAGATGGGTATGACAGCGTCAGCCACTCTGACCATGAAGCTGATCCAGCATTTCCGCCCCAGATATGTGATTATGCCCGGAATTGCTGCCGGCACACTTGATGAATCCAAAGATGACCAGATTTATGGCGATGTCGTGTTAGCAGATATGATCTGGAATTTTTCCAACGGTAAGTATGTGTCCAAGGATATGGCGTCCATCGTATTCGGCGAGGTAGGTTTCCTGCCCCGCCCCACAGTGGTGAAGATTGACGACAGCCTGTTTCCCTATTTTGAAAGGGCCATCCGCTCCACAAAGAATGAGGCCCATGTGCATATGGGTGCAATGGCAAGCGGTTCCGCCGTAGTGGCGAACAAGGTCATTCTGGAAAAGCACATACACGCCCAGTTCATAAATACCAAGGGTTTGGACATGGAAAGCTACGGAGTGGTCTATGCCGCCAATCATGCTACGGCGCCCCGACCGAAGGCAATTGTCGCCAAAAGTGTATGTGACTTCGGCGACTACCGCAAATCGGATATGTATCAGCGTTTTGCCGCCTATACAAGCTGTGAATTTGTCAAGCTTCTGTTAGATGATATTTTAGAGTAAGCGCTATATCCTTTTCCATAAAGGAACGATTTATCATGTTTGAATGTACCAAAGCTATTCTTATCGATCTGGACAATGTTCTGTACGACACCGAGCTGTTTCATTATATGTCATGGAAGACCATGTGCTCCGAGACCGGACTTCCCTTTGACCGGGAGCAGTTCAAGGAGCTCAAAGGACTGGGCGAGGCTGAGGGCCTTGAGAAGGTACTGAGCTTTAACCCCCGTTTCCATGCTCCTCCGGCTTTGAAGGCGATGCTCTCCACAAAGGTAAGGCTCCTATACAGGCAATATCTCGTCTCCCTCACTCCCGCAGAGGTGAGGGATGATATACGGGATGCTCTTTCCGCTCTCCGCGGTAAGTACAGGGTGCTGGTCTACTCCTCCGGCGAGAACGCAGGAAATGTGCTTGAGAAGCTTGGTCTTGACGAGTCCGTGGATCACATTTTCGATTCTCGCATTGTGTCACCCCGGGAAAGGGACACCGAGGCCTTCACGGAGATGGCCGCCCTGCTGTGCCTGTCACCGGAGGACTGCACGGTTATCGAGAGCACCGCTTCCGGCATAGAGTCCGCAAGAGCCGTCGGCATGATGACCGTCGGTGTCGGAGCTGAGGGCGTCTGCGCCGACAAAGCAATCTCTGTCTTCCCGGAAATACTGAATATCCTGTGATACAAAAACAGGTGTGCGTTTCTTTGCACACCTGTTTTTATTATGCCTGATTAAAAATGACTTTTCCCTGCTGCCTCTGCCACATGGGAGACAAGGATGGCCGTAGTCACGGAGCCAACCCCTCCCGGAACGGGAGTCGCGGCGGCGACGATCCCGGATGCCTCGTCGAATATTACATCGCCCACAAGCTTCTGCTTGGCCTCTGACCAGTTTATGCCAACATCCACGACGATCTGGCCCTCCCGGAAGAACTCCCTACCCACGGACTCGCCCTTCCCGGCGGCGACGACCACTATATCGGACTGCTGTACCAGCTGAGGCATATTGCGTGTCTTTGTATGGCAGGTGGTAACGGTGGCATTGGCGGCCATGAGGAGCATGGACACGGGTCTTCCGATGACAAGGCTTCTGCCGATGACGGCGGCGCGCTTTCCGGCAGGGTCAACACCGTAGTATTTCAATATCTCCATGCAGGACTGGGCAGTACAGGGTGCATAGCCCTCACCGTAGCCGGAATAGATCTTTGCCATGGAGCCGACCGTGATCCCGTCCACATCCTTTGCCGGATCCAGCGCATTGCAGGCAGCCTTCTCATCCAGAGTCGCCGGAAGAGGACGAAGCATGAGAACACCATGGACCTCCGCATCGGAGTTGAGAGCGTAAATAACATCCATGAGCTCGCTCTGGGTCACATCCACAGGAAGGATCACCTGTCTGACCTTGATTCCGACCTTATCACAGCGTTTGAGAGCTCCCCGCTCATAGCTCAGATCGCCGTCCTTCTCCCCCACTCTGATTATGGCAAGGCAGGGCTCGATCCCGGCGGCCTTCAGCTCGCTGACCCTTGCAGCAGTATTTTCATCAAGCGCGGCGGCAACAGGTGCCCCCTTCATAATTTCACAGCTCATAGCCTTCTCCTTGTTATGTAAATCATTTTATGTTTATAAGGTTATGTTAATTATTTTATGCCGATAATTTTATGTTCCTTAAATTATGTAAGTAATATTATGTTTCATATTTTATGTAAACTTTATTATGTCATTAGCTTTATGTATATTTGTTTATGTTAGCTACATTATGTCTACTTGGCAAATCTCCTTGCATAGCCGCAGCGTCTGCAAAGCTCCTCGGCGGCCTTTCTGCCGGAGAAGCCGTTATAGATATTCCGGGCGCGCTCGGTTGACATAATCTCGTCAAGCTCCGACTCAAACAGATTGCCCAACGGGATATCACCGTTATGGTCGAGACAGCAGGGCACGACCGTCCCGTCGCACAGCACGCCTATCTGATCCCGGAGGCCGTAGCAGAAGCACTTCTCGCCCCTGTCCTCCGCCGTCAGATCGGGCCAATCGAAAATATCCCCGGGCTCAAGCCATATTCTCTCGCCCAGAGCATGGCTTCCCCGGCTCTCCCTCCATGGCTTCGGGAAGTGACTCTCAAGGATGCTCTCTATCTCGCCGTTCATGCTGTCATAGCCGTTGTGATTCCACAGGCGCAGAGTGCATATCTTTCCTGTCTCGGAGAGGCGGGATGCAAAGTCCGCGCACTGGTTAACATAACCTTGCAGTATTCCCCGACTGTTGGCCTCGAAGGACTGGAGTGAGATATTCACCTTATGTACCGCCGGACAGTTCAGGACAATATCGCCCTTTTGAGGGAGCAGCGTGCCGTTCGTGGTTAACATAACCTTGTGCTTTAATCCATCGGCTATTGTCAGGATACGGGCTATCTGCGGATGAAGAAGCGGCTCGCCCATGAGGTGGAGATAGAGATACTCGGTGTGGGGTCTGAGCTTGGAAGCAAGGACAGCGAAATCCTCCGGGCTCATGAATATTTTCTCTCTGTCCGTCCCCGGGCAGAAGCGGCAGGCCAGATTGCATATATTTGTTATCTCAAGATATGCTTTTCTCAGCATGGTCTACCCCGTTCCTTTGAAAAAGGCAGGGTGCGATACCCCGCCGAAATTTTCGATTATTACAGCGTGACTATCTCACGCATGACCTCCTCCGGCAGCTTGACGACCTGTCTGTCGTAGGTCATAAGGCCGTTCAGCTCATCCTCAACATCACTGAGCTGAGTGTATACGGCCGCAGACAGCCCTTTCATCAGGGCCGGTGCTATCTGTCCGGAATAAAGCCGCGTAAGCTGCTCCCGCAGAGTCTCCGGGTCGGAGGCCTTCTTATAGCCGAAGCTTTTTTCGTTAAAGCGGTGGTTCTCCACCTGATATACATAACCGCCGAACTCGCTGAGGAGCACTGCTCTGCCAAGCCTGTCGGCCTTGAAGCGGTAGGGTCTGAAATACACATGGTCGCTGCGCACCTCGCCCGCGCCCTGATCGTGCCAGCCGGAGGCATGGTCAACGGTACGGGAGGGGTCCAGACTTCTCACATGGTCGCAGATGCGCTTTGCGTCAAACTGCCCCCAGCCCTCATTGAAAGGCACCCACATGTCAATACACGGGCAGTTATAGAGATGTGCGATCATCTCGTCCAATTCCCGCTCAAACTGCTCTCTGCCGGCCTTATCCGCACGGTCAAAAATACCGTAGCCGGTATCTTTAAGATGTATGCCGGTGAACAGCGGAGCCGTGACCACCAACGGGCTGTACTCTCCGCCGCCGCAGGGCATATCCTGCCACACAAGCATACCCAGCCTGTCGCAATGATAGTACCACCGCAGAGGCTCGACCTTTATATGCTTGCGCAGCATATTAAAGCCCATGCGTTTTACGGTCTCGATATCGCAGATCATGGCCTCGTCGCAGGGTGCGGTATAGAGTCCGTCAGGCCAGTAGCCCTGATCCAGAACACCGTTATGGAAATAAGGCTCTCCATTGAGGAAAAGGCGCATTACGCCCTCTTTGTCCTTAGCTACCGAGAATTTGCGCATGGCAAAATAGCTCCGGACACGGTCATCGCCGCAGCGCACGGAGAAATCATACAGCTTTGGGTTTTCCGGCGACCATGGCTCAAAATCCGGCACGGGAATATCGCAGGGCAGGGCATAGCTGTCCCCCCTAAACTCGGCAAAGGCCGGCTCCTCGCCCGCCGTATCGGCCCATATGGAAACGCAGCCCCGGTCAAAATCAGGGGTGATGCGCAGAACTTTTACATAGCTCTCCCCCACCGGTTCCATCCATACGCTCTGCCAGATGCCGCTCTGAGGGGTGTACCAGATGCCGCCGCGCTTAGTGCGCTGCTTGCCCCGGGTGTTGCTGCCGCGGTCGGTTATGTCACGGACGCGGACGGTTAACTTTATCCGATCTCCGCCGTGACATATACCCATATCGGCATCGAAGGGGGTGTAACCTCCCAGATGGCGGGCGGCATGACGGGCGTTTATCCACACATCCGCCTCCTGATCCACAGCGCCGAAGTGCAGGAGCACACGCTTTGCGTCAAATGAGTCCGGTATCGTCACCATGCGGCGATACCAGATGTATTCATCCTCCCCCGGCGCTCTGCCGACACCGGAGAGCTCAGTCTCGGGAGAAAAGGGTACAATTATCTCTCCCTCGTATTCCGAGGGCTCAAAATATGATCTTGTAATTGCATAATCCCACCGACCGTTCAGGCTTTGCCACACCTCACGCACCATCTGCGGACGCGGATATTCCGGAAGCGGGCTCTCCCTGTTGACAAGATCAGTCCACCGAGTTTTCATCGGTATCAGAACAGGCCGCCAAAATTGCCCAGGCCGCCCTGAAGCTTATTCATGGACTTGCTGGTCTCCTCATCGGCAGTCTTAAGTGCGCCGTTTACAGCGGTGAGGATAAGATCCTGCAGCATTTCAACATCATCGGGATCAACAGCCTCGGGATCAATGGTGATGCTCTCGAACTGACGGGTGCCGGTGATGACCGCCTTGACCGCACCGCCGCCTGCGGTGAACTCAAATGTCTTGCTCTCAAGCTCCTGCTGCATCTTCAGGAAATCCTGCTGCATCTTCTGAGCCTGTTTCATCATCTGCATCTGGTTTCCGCCTCCGGGAAATCCGCCTCTGAATCCGCCTTTTGCCATGTCAATATCCTCCAATTAATAATAATCTTAATAATAATTCTTATATATTATGGACCTCAGGGAACTTATAGAGATCGTCTAAGCTCCGTCTTTCTTCCTGTTTTTCCTTCATTTCGGCCACAATAACCCTGATCTCCCTGCCGCATAGCTCAGTTGCCGCGGCGGAGAGTCTGGAGAGCACTTCCTGTCTGTTGATCCTGCCGTACACAAAACCGGGTACGGCCTCAACACGAAGCACGGACCCGTCAACGCGGCCTCTTACAGACTCCTCATTTCCCAGCTGGACTGCCACATCCACCGGCAGCAGAGGTATACACTTCTCGCAGATCTGCTTCCAGGACGCATCGGCGGCATGATCGCTTTGCTCCTCCGGCTCAGGTTCCGGTACGGGAGCGGTCTCACGCTTCCCAATAAAGCTGTCCTCCGGCTGTTCCTCCCGGAACTGCTCGGGATCGATACAGTCATCATCCGCAGGCTCCGCATATTCCTCTGTTTCACGGAACATCTGCTCATCAGGCTCTTTGTATTCCTGTGCGGGCAATTCATCCGGGTAATTATCGGCGTATCCGCCCTCACCCGGCTGTGCTCTCACCGGTATTCCGTGGGCCATCTCCTCTTCGAGCCGGGATATTCTGGCCTTCAGCGCGGAGATGCTGTCACCCATCGTATTGTCACAGAGTGAGATAATGCACAGCTCTGCCGTAACCTTGGGGTTTTTGGAATCGCGCATGGCGCTCTGGGTACGCTGGATCGTCTCCATAGCGCACAGGATCTCTTCTCTCGTCATATTGGTGGAGAAGTAGCGCAGAGTCTCCGCGTCATAGCTGCCGGATATGAGATCCATGCCGCCCTTGGGTGCAACGTGCATCATCAGCGCATCCCGCATAAGACCGGAGAGCTCGCCCATAAGGGTGACCGGGTC
>JAZUJF010000144.1:0-3070 GCA_045642585.1 Candidatus Limivicinus sp. | reverse complement strand
GCCGAGAGAAAATGGGTTCTGATGACGGCACTTTTTCGCAGGAATACTTTGTGTATTGCAAGAAAAAGTGACTAAATAAGGGCACATTTTATCCCGTAGATGCCGCAGGCGTATTATGCGGTGGTGCCTTTATACTATTTTTCTCAGTATTGGTATCTTTTTCGCCAACCATGTACCGGCAAAGCATATTACCGAAAGTGCCGGCAGGAACAGCAGCATATCTCCCACCGCCGAGTCTCCTCTGACGCCGAAGCCCAGTCGGTTCAGTACGGCGATGACCATAGGATGGACAAGATACACCCCAAGGGTGCAGTCGGACAGAGCGGATATGACCTTCTCTCCTCTGAGCTGTTTTCCTTTCAGCGGCAGGAATGTGATAAACACCGCCGTTGCCTGAAGGAAGGACGGCAGGGAGAAATAGCTGAACAGCCAGCCGTCGGCCTCCTGCTTGTAACCCGAGTACCAGACATTCCCCAGTCCCGCCGCAACGGATACCGCGGCGAAGATCACCGGCCCCAGCCACAGCCATTTTCTGCCCCATTCTCTGCCTGCAAGATAATATCCCCACACCATATAACCGAGATAAGGCAGATAGTCAACGGACAGATTTTTTGTGAGCTGATGAAGGATATATGTGGGCTTCGGGGTGAGGTTGAAGTTTGCCATAAGCAGACCCAGGAAGAAGAACAGGAACAGCAGGTATTTTACCTCCAGCTTATTGCCGTGGATAGCGGCGTGCACCACCGGCAGAAGCAGATAGCAGAAGATCATCGCCCACAGAAACCACATATGATAATGACCCTTCATGACTGTCATGAAAAAACCGTAGCCGCTGCCGATCCCATCCGTGAGACCTGTGCCGACGGCATAGAGGGCCGACCATACTAAAAAAACGGCAGTGAGCCTGAGGACATTTTTCCTGAACAGTCTTTCAATGCTCAATTCCTTCCGGCTGATGAACAGCGCGCCGGAGATCATAAAGAATGCGCCCACACTGCCCCGGGCCATTGTGCTCATGATCGTCAGCGGTACAAAGGCCGCGCTGTCAATAGGGCACGAATGATATGCCGCCGAGGCCGAGTGAATAAGCATAACAAGCACACAGCTGACTATTCTGCTGAGGTCGAGTTCGGAGCGTCTCATTCCGATTTCCTTTCCATCCGGGTTTTGATTATGGCAAGCTTTTTGCACCGGGGCAGCTGTTTCAGATGCCATTCACGGCTCATCGCCTGCTCTTTCGTATCATATGTTTCGCTGTAAACCAGTTCGACCGGCTGGTGGGATGCCGTGTACTTGCAGCCTTTTCCGGACTGATGGGCCCGGACTCTGTTTTCCAGGTCATTTGTCCAGCCGGTGTACAGACTCCCGTCGCCGCATCGGAGGATATAGACATAGTTCACCGCTTCACCTCGCGGATGTTCTTTTCAAACTTGGCTCTGGGCCCCATGACCTCATGGCCGCAGCCCACACAGCGAAGCCTGAAATCGGCGCCTATGCGCAGCACCTGCCACTGCCTGCTGCCGCAGGGGTGCTCCTTTTTCATGGTGAGGACATCGCCGACCTGAATATCCATTATTTTTTGATCTCCTCCCAATAGCGTCTGGCCGCCTGCTCGGTCTTATTATCGCCGTACTCATAGTACCTTGCGTTTTTCAGAATATCCGGCAGATACTGCTGGCGCACCCAATGGCCGGGATAATCGTGGGGATATTTGTAGCCCTGATCCCGCTCAAAGCCCGCGCCGTCGGCGTGCATATTCTGGAGCTCTCTGGGTATGGGCCCCGATCGACCGGCCTTCACATCCGCCCACGCCCTGTCGATGGCAACACATACGGAATTTGATTTAGGCGCCGTTGCCAGCACAATGGCCGCCTCGGCAAGGGGCAGTCTGCCCTCCGGAAGTCCCAGCTGAAGGGCCGAGTCAACACAGGCCTTTACAATGGGTACTGCCATGGGATACGCCATGCCGATATCCTCGCTGGCGGAGCAGAGCAGTCTGCGGCATATGCCTGTCAGGTCGCCCGTCTCCAGTGCCCTCGCCAGATAGTGGACTGCCGCGTCGGGGTCCGAGCCCCGGAGAGATTTCATCATAGCCGAGAGAATATCAAAATGCTCGTCTCCGTCCTTATCGTAGCGCATGGCGCTCCTCTGCGTGATGGCGGAGGCATCCTCAAGGCTTATCGTGTCCCTGTCCGCGGCGGATGAAAACAGAAGCTCCACGGCGTTTATCGCCTTTCTCACATCGCCGCCGCAGGACATGGATATACGCCTGAGCACCCCGTCCTCAAGCTCAAGAGGGGGCTCTCTCCTTGCGTTCATTATATCCACAGCCCGCTTTGCCGCCTTTTCCGCCTCGGAGGCCGTGACGGCCTTGAACTCGAACACGGTGGAGCGGCTGAGAACAGCCCCGAAAACGCAGAAATACGGGTTTTCGGTGGTGGATGCTATGAGGGTGATGCGCCCGTCCTCGATAAATTCCAGAAGGCTCTGCTGCTGTTTTTTGTTGAAATACTGTATCTCGTCAAGATATAAAAGCACCCCGCCGGGGGTCATCAGCGTGTCCAGCTCGTCGATTATAGCCTTGATGTCAGCGATGCCCGCCGTGGTGGCATTCAGCTTTCGCAGAGTGCGGTTGGTGCTCTGGGCGATTATTCTCGCCACGGTGGTCTTGCCTGTGCCGGAAGGGCCGTAGAATATCATATTCGGGATCTGACCGCTTTTGACGATACGGCGCAGCATACCGTTTTCGCCCAGTATATGTCGCTGTCCGACCACATCATCGAGAGTGGCGGGTCTTATTTCATCCGCAAGAGGTTTATACATGGCAATACCTCGTATTTGTTGTCTTTTGCTGATTATATCACACTTTTTCTCCGGGGAAAAGAGAAACAATCCCGTCATGCGTAAAGAAAAACCTCCGCTCAGGCGTGCGCCGGAGCGGAGGAATATACATGGCACCACCGCATAATACGCCTGCGGCATCTACCGGATAAAATGTGCCCTTATTTAGTCACTTTTTCTTGCAATACACAAAGTATTCCTGCGAAAAAGTGCCGTCATCAGAACCCAT
>JAZUJF010000143.1:0-8096 GCA_045642585.1 Candidatus Limivicinus sp. | reverse complement strand
AATACGCCTGCGGCATCTACCGGATAAAATGTGCCCTTATTTAGTCACTTTTTCTTGCAATACACAAAGTATTCCTGCGAAAAAGTGCCGTCATCAGAACCCATTTTCTCTCGGCATCTGCTCTTGCCGCATTATGCGGTGCTGCCTTAGGTAAGAAAGCCGCCGGATCTGCCCCGGAGCTCGGCTCGCCTGACCGGACAGGATGCCTCCGCCGGGGAGCTTATTTGTCATTACCGTTTTGCGGATGACACGCACAGAGGATGATTAAAATGATTCTGATCTGTACAAATCCATACAGAGACAGCGAGCTTCAAAAGGCTCTTGAGATGAAAGAGCTTCTTTCCCGTGAGGGCTTTGAGAGCTGTATCTGCCCCATATTTTACGACAAGCCGCCGGAGTCTTTGCCTCAGGGGGTCGAGATATGCTCCTTTGATGAGGAAATCGGGAGCGCGTCCGTGATCATCGTCATCGGCGGCGACGGAACGATACTCACCGTTGCCAGAATGATGAATGGCGCACAGATACCCATTCTGGGCATCAATCTGGGCACCAAGGGCTTTATGACCGCCCTTGAGCCGGAGGAGATAGCCATGGCGATCAAGGCCGCGAGGGGAGAGATGACCGTCAGCCGCAGGATGAAGCTGGATGTGACGGTGGAGCGGGACGGAGATATCATCCTCACCGACTGCGCGCTGAACGACGCTGTCATCCACGGCTATGGCGACTGCATCCGCATGGAGGTCTTCTGTAACGGAGACCAGATAAACTCCATCTCCGGCGACGGGCTTATCCTCGCCACTCCCACCGGCTCTACCGGCTATTCCATGTCAGCCGGCGGCCCCATCGTGGAGCCCGACGCGGAGAATATCATAATGAGCCCCATCTGCGCCCACAGCATGGGCTCCCGGTCTTTCGTGTTCGGCCCCGACAGGACGGTCAAGGTCAGAGTCGAGCGCCTTACCGGACGCAGGGCCTATCTTTCCGTAGACGGAAACTCAGTTCTGGACATTAAAAATAACGATATAGTCACAGTGAAGCGCTCTCACCACTGCACACTCATGGCCTCGCTCGGCCTGAGGAGCTTTTATGAGATCGCATACGAAAAGCTTAGATAAGGAGTAGGAGAAATGAAACCCGGAAGACAGAATATGATCCTGGAGATCATCAAGGAACAGGACATCGAGACCCAGAACCAGCTCCTTCAGGCACTTCTTGACAGAGGCGTGAAGAGCACTCAGGCCACTCTTTCCAGAGACATCAGAGATATGCGTCTTGTGAAGGAGCTTGGTCCCAACGGCGTGTATCGCTATGCGGTCAACTCCCGCACGGACGGAAACGACCTGGATTCCAGACTGAAGAAGATATTCAAAGAGGGCGTTGTATCCTATGACACCGCTCAGAATATGCTGGTCATCAAGACCCTGCCGGGGCTTGCACCGGCCGCCCTGTCTGCCCTTGACGGCATGAACATCGAGGGACTGGTAGGCACTATCGCGGGCGATGACACGGGCCTTCTGGTTATGAAAGATAACTCCTTCGCTCAGAGGCTCTACCACGAGATCGAGGATCTTATCTGATCGTCTGTTGCTGAGACCGGTTCATACCGGAGGTTAAGATATGCTGAACGAACTCCACATAGAGAATATTGCCGTTATAGAAAAGGCAGACATAGAATTCGGTAAGGGGCTCAATATCCTTACCGGCAAGACCGGCGCGGGCAAGTCCATCGTCATCGACTCTATCGGGGCCGTGCTGGGCGAGAGAGTCAGCAAGGAGCTGGTGCGCCGAGGTGCGGATAAGGGCGTTGTGACGGCTGTTTTCGACTCTGCCGGTGCTGAGAGCTGGCTTGAGGATAATGAGATAGAATGTGACGGAGAGCTTATTCTCCAGCGCCGCATCAGCGCCGACGGCAAAAGCTCATGCCGCGTCTGCGGCGCTCCCGTTACTGCCGCTCAGATGAAGGAGCTTGCCTCACGCCTTGTGGATATTCACGGCCAGAATGACGGCAGACAGCTGATGGATGAGCGTAACCATCGGGAGTATCTTGACCGCTTCGGCACTCCGCCGGAGGCGCTGGAGGCCTTCGGGGCCGCTTATAAACAGTATAACGACATCCTTCGGGAGCTCAAAAGCATTGAGATGGACGATATAGAGAAGGAGCGGCTCAGCGACACTCTGAAGTATCAGATCGAGGAGCTGGAGCGTGCGGAACTGAAGGCGGGGGAGTACGATGCTCTGACTGCCCGCCGTGATCTGCTTCGCAACTCCGAAAAGCTCACGGAGGCTATTGATCAGGCTCTGAGTATTCTGGATTCCGGCGACGAGAGCGCCATAAATCAGACCGAAAACGCCCGGTACTTTGCCCAGAAGGCCGCCGCCATCTCCCCGGAGCTGGACAGCGCCGCGGAGAGCCTTGAGAGTGCGTCCTTCTCTCTGTCCAATGCCCTTGAGGTAATGAGGGATTTTCGGGACAGCCTGGACTTCTCTCCGGAGGAGTATGATGCTCTTGAGACAAGAATAGCACAGCTCAGTAAGCTCCAGAGAAAGTATAATCGGGACATAGATTCCCTTTTGGATTATCTCAAAGAGTGCGTGGAGAGGCTGGACAATATACAGTACGCCGACGAGCGCGGAGAGAAGCTGAGGCGTGAATTGACGATCGCGCAGAAACGCGCCATGGCGGCGGCAAAGGAGCTGAGCGGGAAACGCAGATCAGCGGCCGCAATACTGCAGGAGCGGATCGTATCGGAGCTGCGGCAGATGAATATGCCCTCTGTACGGTTTGCGGTTGGGTTTGCTCCGATAGATAAGGAGCCCGGCTTTGACTCCGCCGGCTGCGATGAGATACGCTTCGTGATGTCCGCAAACGCGGGCGAGGAGATGGGTAGAATAAGCCGCATCGCCTCCGGGGGTGAGCTGAGCCGCATCATGCTCGCAATGAAAAATGTGTTCGCGGCCAATGACCCAGTGCCCACCATGATATTCGACGAGATAGACACCGGCGTGTCGGGCATTGCCGCCCAGCGCGTGGGGGAGAAGCTGTTTACGGTGTCTCTGGGCAAGCAGGTCATGGCAGTTACCCATCTGCCCCAGATCGCGGCTATGGCCGATAACCACTATCTCATCCGGAAGCAGGAGAAAAACGGCAGGACCTATACCGAGGTCGAGCCTGTCGGTATGGAGGGCAGAAGGCAGGAGATCGCCAGACTCCACGGCGGCGACAACATCACCTCCACTACCCTTGCCTCCGCTCAGGAGCAGCTTGACGCCTGCCGCAAATTTAAGGCAACACCGCATAATACGCCTACGGCATCTACTGGGTAAAATGTGCCCTGGTTTAGTTTCTTTTTCTTGCAATACACAAAGTATTCCTGCGAAAAAGTGCCGTCATCAGAACCCATTTTCTCTCGGTATCTGCTCTTGCCGCATTACACGGTGTTGCCTTAAGAGTGAATGAGCTTGACAACAGGCTGATAATACTATATAATCCCGGATTGAACGCTGAGAAGAACAGGAGTAGTCCGATAGCGGTCTGCACAGAGAGCCCCCGGGCGGTGCGAGGGGGAGAGACGGTCGGTCGAATACGGTTCGGAGCGGCACACCGAAAGGTCTTATACTGATCTTCAGTAGTATTACCCGGTAGGCTGTGACGGGCTGCGCCCGATATCGCGCGTGAGTGATTTCACTCGCTGAGGTCATATCCGTGAGGATATGATGCACAGAGGTGGTACCGCATTATTATGCCCTCTGTCCTGTTTTCGGGACAGAGGGTTTATTGTCGGGGGTGAAACAATGACAGTAAAGGAAAGAGCGATAGAATATCATCACAAGGGCTTTAACTGCGCACAGGCTGTGCTCAGTGCCTGCTCGGAATATACGGGTCTTGAGGAGAAGACCTCCCTGGCCGTCGCCGGAGGCATGGGCGGGGGCGTGCGCTGCGGCGAGATATGCGGCTCCGTTTCCGGCGGCGTTATGGCCATCGGAATGGCAAACCCCTACAACACCGAAAAGGACGAGGAAGCGAAGAAAAAAATCGCCGCCCTGACGGTGGAGTACACAAAGACCGTGAAGGAGCATTTCGGATGCCTGCGCTGCAAGGATCTGAAACGCAAAAAGCTCTCCTGCGATGAGCTCATCGGCTATTGCGCCGAGGAAGCGGAAAAACTGATAATTCGTGAAAAAAATACTATTGAGGAGACGGAATAATGGAAATCTACGAAGAACTGGTCGCAAGAGGACTTATCGCTCAGGTCACGGATGAGAACGAGATACGCGAGATGGTCAACAACGGCAAGGCCACATTCTATATCGGCTTTGACTGCACCGCGGACTCCCTCCATGTGGGGCATTTCATGGCTCTGTGCCTGATGAAGAGACTGCAGATGGCCGGCAACAAGCCCATCGCCCTTATCGGAGACGGCACCACCATGATCGGCGACCCCTCAGGCCGTACCGATATGCGTAAAATGCTCACCAGAGAGGACATCGTACACAATGCCGAGTGCTTCAAGCGTCAGATGGAGCGCTTTATCGACTTCTCCGACGGGAAGGCCATGATGCTCTATAACTCCGAGTGGCTCCTGCCCCTGAACTATATCGAGGTCCTGCGCGAGGTGGGCGCCTGCTTCTCCGTGAATAATATGCTCCGTGCCGAGTGCTATAAGCAGCGCATGGAGAAGGGGCTCAGCTTCCTTGAGTTCAACTACATGATAATGCAGTCCTATGACTTCTACTACCTGTACCAGCATTACGGCTGCAATATGCAGTTCGGCGGCAACGATCAGTGGTCCAATATGCTTGGCGGCACGGAGCTTATCCGCAAAAAGCTGGGCAAGGACGCCCATGCCATGACAATTACTCTGCTCCTCAACTCCGAGGGCAAGAAGATGGGCAAGACCGCTTCCGGCGCCGTATGGCTTGACCCCAACAAGACCAGCCCCTTCGAGTTCTATCAGTATTGGCGCAATGTGGGCGATGCCGATGTCCTCAAGTGCATCCGTATGCTCACCTTCCTGCCTCTTGAGCAGATCGACGAGATGGACAAGTGGGAAGGCAGCCAGCTGAACAGGGCCAAGGAGATACTGGCCTATGAGCTGACCGCTCTTGTCCACGGCGAGGAGGAGGCAAAGAAGGCCGAGGCCTCCGCGAAGGCGCTCTTCGGCGGCGCGGGCAACAGCGAAAATATGCCCACCACCGAGCTGACCGAGGCTGACCTTGTTGACGGTAAGGTTGACATAATGACACTTCTGGTGAAGACCGGTCTGTGCCCCTCCAAGTCTGACGCCCGCCGAAATGTGCAGCAGGGCGGCGTCATGGTCGAGGATGTGAAGGTCACGGATATTGCCGCATCCTACGGTGCCGACGCTCTCAGGGCAGGAATGGTGGTAAAGAGGGGCAAAAAGAATTTCAACAAGGTAGTTCTCAAGTAATATACACTGAAAAATCCCGCTGAGGCTGAAACAAAACCGCAGCGGGATTACTATATCTAATATCTAATGACTAATGACTAATAACTATTAACTAATAACTAATCACTGACTTCCGGCAACTTGCACACATCTATCCACTCGAGGGCGTTGGAGTATTTGTACAGCTCCTCGAGATCAAGCTCGATCGCGCTGCTGGCGCTGCCCACGGCGGGGAATACTGTCTCAAAGCGCTTGAGGCTCTCGTCAAGATATACGGGGATGCCGTCGTTTATTCCGAAGGGGCACACGCCGCCGACAGGGTGGCCGACCATCTCCAGCACCTCATCGGCAGAGGGCATTTTGGCCTTGAAGTGGAACTTATCCTTGAACTTGCGATTGTCGATACGGGCGTCACCGGCGGCCAGAATAAGCATACAGCCCTCCTCGGTCCTGAAGGACAGGGTCTTGGCTATTCTTGCGCCCTCCACACCCAGAGCCAGCGCGGCCAGCTCGACCGTAGCGGAGGAGACATCGAATTCTCTCACGCGATCCTCCATGCCGAACTGACGGAAATATTCGCGGCCTTTTTCAATGGACATTTTTCTACCTCTTTTTATAAAAATTTCGCCGGAGTATGAATATCAAACAGGGAGGTGAAGATCACCTCGGGGAAGCTGTCAAAGCTCTTCTGAAGTGAGGTGACTTTTGAATTATAGGAGCTTGCGGCAATGGCCTTTTCGGCGTCGTCCATGGCCTTGATGCACCCATCCATCATCTGGATGTGCCGCTGTGTCAGCTCTGTACCGAGAAGCGCCTCCCGCAGCTTTTTCAGCTCAAAGGAATAGGCCGAATAGCGCTGACAGATGTCGGAAATATCCCCGGACTCAGAGGAGAGCATGGTCTGAAGCTGGCCGGACAGAGACTTCACGGAGGAGGTGTCGATACCGTAGCTGTCGGCGATC
The DNA here is from genome assembly GCA_045642585.1 of Candidatus Limivicinus sp. Classification (GTDB taxonomy): domain Bacteria; phylum Bacillota; class Clostridia; order Oscillospirales; family Oscillospiraceae; genus Limivicinus. Next base: position 1,726 of record JAZUJF010000143.1, on the reverse strand, counting down.
AGGCATATATCATTTCCCGTCTGACAAAGCCGGGACAGGCCGGAGGAAATGGATTCCTCCCGGTTTAGCCCGCTGTAAAAGAGCTTAATGAGCTCATCAGACTGCCTGTTGAGCCGTACAGCGGCAGATATACACGTGGAGCCCAGCACCGCCGCAACGCAAAGTATTATTGCAAAAACGCGATTTTTCAGCAGCTTCATATCAGCCCTTCATCTCCAGGAGCTTTTCTTTCAGCTCGTCCTCGATCTTCGCAAGCTCCGCCTCGGCGGCCTGACGCTTTGCACGGCCCTCATCCTGGATCTGGCGCACCTCATCCAGGGTCTGGATAAGCTCCATATTGGTCTTCTTCAGGGTCTCAAGCTCCACTATGCCCCTCTCGGACTCACGGGCCACGCTGACAGAGCCCTGATGGAGAGCCTGAGCGTTCTTCATGAGCAGCTCGTTTGTAACATCGGTGACCTCACGCTGGGCCTCCATAGCCTGATTGGAGTGGTGCAGCGAGAGGGCGAGAACCATCTGATTTTTCCAAAGGGGGATGGTGTTGACGATGGAGGAGCGGATCTTCTCGGCCATGAGGCTGTCGTTGTTCTGGATCATGCGTATCTGGGGAGCCATCTGAACGGTGATGGTACGGGTCAGCTCCAGATCGTGGATCTTTTTCTCGAAGCGGCCGATGAGGTTTGCAAAGTCATTGGCGGCCTGGGCGTCCTCGGGGAGACCGGTCTCTCTGGCCTTCTGCTGATACTGAGGCAGCTCGACCTCACGCAGCTGCTGTATCTTCAGCTTGCCGGCTATGATGTACATGGTCAGCTCCTTCATGTACTCATAGTTCTTCTCATACATCTTATCCATCATGCTGATGTCCTTCATCAGCGTGATCTCGTGATTTTCCAGCTCCTCAACTATCTTGTCCACATTGACCTCGGCCTTGTCAAAGGAGGCCTTCATCTCGGCGATGCTCTGGCCGGCCTTCCTGAACAGACCCAGAAAACCCTTCTTCTCCTCAGCTTCAAAGTTCAGACCCTTCAGCTCTACCACAAGATCGCCGAGCATATCGCCCACCTCGCCCAGATCCTTTGTACGCACGGAGCTGAGGGCGGCGTCGGAGAACTCGGAGATATTCTTCTGGGCGGCGGCGCCATAATTCATAACCTGCTCGGTATTGGTGATGTCTATCTGCCTGGAAAACTCCTTGACAGCGGCCTGCTCCGCCTGGGAGAGACTGTCCAGCTCCGTATCGGGAATGGAGACTGCCTCGACCTTCTTTTCCGCGGCAGGCGCCTCCTGTACGGCGGCCTGAGTGGGATTGAGAGTAAGGGTAGGGATTTTTTCTTCGTTCATTGTAATTTATCCTTTCTGTTGAACTTGTGCCTGTGTGCCGCCGGAGGTCTGCACCTTGAAATCCTTTTCGCCGGTGAGACCCTCACGGGCCAGCATCGTATTCATAACCTCTATGTCTGTCTCTATATCAAGTGCCTGATTTGCAAACAGCGAGTCGAGCCTTTTCCTGAAAGCCTCTATTGCCGAATCAAGCATCTCGTTTATGCTGTCCATGCTTCGGTTAAGATTTTCGCCCTCGATGCCCTGAGCGCTCATTCTGTCATAGGCGTTGAGGAGCTTTATGGTGGTGGGCAGATAATAATTCAGGAATTTCTTTATCTGAGGAATGTCGGACGGGTCTGCCACGGCGTCCTGAGTGATCTTGTCGGTGATGCGCATAAGCTCG
>JAZUJF010000142.1:0-8237 GCA_045642585.1 Candidatus Limivicinus sp. | reverse complement strand
CATAGGCTGCGGCAGCGGCGATTTCATTATTTTCCGCTTCACGGACCTTAGCCCACAGCCCGCTGTGTTCACGGACGGCCTCGCTTATGTCCTTTGAGCCCCGGGCATTGTACGACAGCAGGAGCTGACTGCGCTCCTCGGCAGCACTCTCAACAGTTCTCTTGCTTTTAATGTATCTGAAAAGCAGAATAATTGCCGCCACGCAGAACACGCCCGCAAGCACCATAAACACCACGCTGTCAAGGATCGTTATCATCGCGGCGCACACGGCCGACAGGACGAACGCCAGTATGGCAAGCAGCGGTTTTGGCTTATTATTTGCCTTTTCCTTCAGCTCTTCCAGAGTTTTCAGGTCCGCATCCGTGCGTTCCTTTACACTTTCCTCATCGGCACTGCCGAACTGAGATGAGCGCAGCGCGTCCCTGGCGTCGTCCAGTGCCTCAAGAGCTCTGTCGTGGGCGTCGCTGCATCGCTGCTCCTCGGCCTTTCCGGCGTTGAACTGATCCATTGCCTCCTTGCGCCGACGCCTGCGGCTCTCATTGACGGCAGCTTCCAGCTCGCGGCATTCCTGCCTCTTAGCCTCGAGACGGCGCTCATATTCGCCTATGTCGTCCACAAAGCCGCTCATGTCATCAAGCTTCCTCTTTGCGTCGTCCATTCTGTATTCCAGCTCCGGCAGCATACCCTTGCGGTTGTATCTGCGCTTGCGCTGCCATGCCCGGAGCTGCTCGTCGGCCTCGCTGTAGCTCGTCTGCTCCTCGCCGGTAGAAACGATATCCGTTATTCTCTTTTCAAGCTCCGCGTTGCCGGACACGGTCAGGGCCCCCTGCGGGACAAAGGCGCTTCTGCGAAAGACCTCCCGGGATACGCCGGTGAGAGTCTCGCCCGCGTTAAGACCGGTAAGGCCGTCTACGGCCACATTGCTGCCTGTGTAGACCGCGGAGAAATCACGCATGGGGGCATTCTTTGATCTGGTGGTGCGGGTGAGGGTGATGTCACGACCGCCCGCCGTAATATCCATAGTCCCCTCCATCGGTGCGCCGGACCAGGGGGCATAGCGCTGCTTATCGGGAATATAGCCCGCCTTTGCCCGCTGAGAGCTGTCTATGCCGTAGAGCATGGCGGAAATAAAGGCGCACCATGTGCTCTTTCCGCTCTCATTGGGAGCGGCGATCACATTCAGTCCGTCATGGAAGCAGAGCGTCTGGTTCTCCAGCTTTCCGAAAGAGGCCGTAAGCTTATTGATCCTCATGCTTTGCGATCTCCTCTCTTCCGTCCAGAGCCGCCATGCCCCATCGGGCGGCCTGCTCGATAACCCGGCGCTCCCCGGGGTCGGCGGTCATGTCAAGCCTGTCTTTCAGCTTTTTCAGGAACAGTCCTCTGAGAGTGTCCTCGCCGGCCTTCTCCCACAGGGATGTGCGCAGATGGGTCTCGTCTCTCAGCTGAAGCTCAAAAAACAGCTCGTCAAAGCTTCGGTGCAGCAGACGGAGATCCGGCGTCTCGTCGGTCTCTCCGGTGAGGGTGATGCGATATATGTCCGAGGCGGTGTCGTCGGGGAGCTTTGCGTGGATGGCAAGCCGTGGGTCCCCCTCGCTCACATCTATAAATATGCTCTCATATTTTCTGCCCGCCACGGATACGGTCTCCAGTGTGCAGTCGTCTTCCCTCAGGGTGACGATATTTACGGTTTTTTCCCCGGTCTCGTCGAAGCCGCGCCCCTCGGGGCAGCCGGGCCATGAGTAAAAGCAGTCCCCCGCTCTTTTCAGACCCTCGGTTTTATGGATATGACCCAGAGCGGCATAGTCCATCCCGGAGGAAGCGAGCTGAGCCTCTGTAACGGGATTATATGCCGATTCCCTCGCCCCGACTTCTCCGTGAATACAGAGTATGTTGTATATTCCCTCTGTGCGCTCCGCTCTGAAGCCCTCCAGCATGGCGCCGCTGCGCTTATCTGTAAATCCGGCGCCGTATACCCGCGCGGAGAGCTCCGGCAGGGGAACGCACTCTATCCGGGGAGATGCAAAGATATGCACATTCCCCGGCATTTTAAGTCTGGCATAGGGTGATCTGGCCGAATAGAAATCGTGGTTTCCCGGCGCGATGAACACGGGCACGGACATCTGCTCCAACGCCCGGCACAGCTCCTCTCCGGTCTCGCAATATGTCTTGTCGCTGTCCAGCAGGTCTCCGGGCAGCAGTACCAGATCTATCTGTCTGGCTTTCACCGTCTCCGTCAGCCGCCCCAGAAGCTCACGCTGTTCACTTCTTCGCACGGCGGCCTTGCCCGCACCAAGCGCCTCGAAGGGCGAGTCCATATGCAGGTCGGCGGCATGGAGGATCTTTATCTCTCTCACAGTACTCTTACTCCCTCCGCCCTCAGGCATCTGCCCGTCTCCGGATCGATGTCGAATATGCAGCCCTCCATCTTCGTCCTGCCGGAGGCGGACTCATAGCGGCGGGGAGGGTCGCCCATGAACTTTCCGATGCTCTGCTCCGGGTCAATTCCCAGAACGGAATTGACGCTCCCGGTCATGCCCAGATCCGTGATATAGCCCGTACCCTTTGGCAGGACCTCCGCGTCTGAGGTCTGGACATGGGTATGGGTGCCCCAGACGGCGCTGGCCTTTCCGTCAAGCAAAAATCCCATGGCCCGCTTCTCACTGGTACCCTCGGCGTGGAAATCCACAAGGATGATCTTCTCCTTGATCTCGGACATATATCCGTCGGCGATCACAAAGGGATTGTCGGTGTTGTTGTCGAGAGTGAAGCGCCCCATCAGATTCAGCACGCACACATCCCCTGCCGGGGTGGAATATACGCCTATGCCCCGACCCGGGCACTGAGGGCCGAAGTTTGCCGGGCGGAGCATCTTGCGCCGCTCCTCCAGATATGGCTGAAGCTCCGTCCTTGTCCAGGTGTGGTTGCCCAGAGTGATGACATCGGCACCGGCACGGAAAATAGCGTCGCACTGTCTGGGGGTCACGCCAACCACATTCGCGTTCTCGCCGTTTACAACTATGAAGTCTATGGCCTTTTCCTTTTTGTATTCTTTGAGGTGCTTATCCAGCCAGTCCAGACCGGGCTGACCGCAGACATCGCCTACCGCGAGAACTCTCATGATCGTTTAGCCTCCGTGATACTAACATTATCTCGACTATTATAATACCACAAATTGCCGTTCGGTATCAATCCATTTTCGGCACATAATATTGATACGCAGGCATGTCTGCGAAAAAACTTTGGAGGCGCTGTATGTCAAAGCGTAATTTCTTCGTCGGTATGGGAATGGGACTCATGGTGGGCTCTGCCGCAGTCTGGGCCCTGACTCCCAAAAGGCGCAATGCCAAAAAGATCCTGAACCAGACTCTCAAAACCATGGGTGAAGCCGTAGACTCCGTTAACGACATGATGGGCTGGTAATCCCGTCGAAATTCTTTTTCCGATTTTCCGAAAAAGGTATTGCTTTTTATCCTGAACTGTGCTAATATACTCAAGCTATCAGAAATCGATATGCGTTGTTAGCTCAGCTGGATAGAGCGTCTGGCTACGGACCAGAAGGTCGGGGGTTCGAATCCCTCACAGCGTGCCAAAATAACCTGTACCGCCTTTGCGGTGCAGGTTGTTTTGATTTCTGTTGATTTCTGCGGAGGAGGGATTCGAATGTGTAATCGAAGCTGCCGGGGGCAGCTTCATGAGCCGGTGCGCACACCGGCGAATTCTTTTATCCGAAGGCTTTAGCCGGAGGATGCAAGCGAATCCCTCACAGCGTGCCAAAATAACCTGTATCACCCCTCGGTGATGCAGGTTTTTTGATTTCACGCCCCGGGTGTATATGTTGCGTTTACCTGCGCCCTATGGTATTATACTCTCAGTAATGTGGGGTGATCGAATGGAAAAGACAGCGAGGTTAATAAACGACAGATTTCCCAAATGGAAGCTGATCCTTATCTCGACCTTTATCCGGGGACTGGCGGCTCACGGCTCGGGTCTGTTCAACAAGTATTCCATGGCCGACGATCTTCTGCGTTTTGATCTTGCGGCCACTTATATTTCCGGCAGATGGATGCTTGGTGAAATGGAGTCTCTGTACCACCTGCTCGCGGGGCGCTATATATTCAGCACACCTCTTTTTAACGGTCTTGTGTCTATCCTCTGCATATCCCTTATCGCGCTCTTCACCGTTGACCTTCTGGGCATCAGAAGCACGCCCGGTATCGTAGCCTCCTGCGGAGTGCTGACAGTCTTTCCGACGGTGACCGGGACTCTGGGATATATGTTTACGGCTCCCTATTATTTCTTTGCCACCCTCTTATGTACTCTGGGCGTCTGGGTCTATGACCGGTACGGAAAATGGTACACTTTTCTGATTTCGGCGGTATTGATCGCCTGTTCAGTGGGTACATATCAGGCAAATATCCCCTTCTGTACAAGCCTCATACTGATGGCGCTGATACGCCGCTTCTCCGAGAGCGGGGAGCCTTTTCCTCAGGCCGTGAAAAGATGCCTGCGCGCTTTTCTCCTCTGTGCGGCATTTATGGCGCTGTACCTTGCCGTCAACAGCATTGAGTTAAAGCTTCGCGGAATAAGTATGCTGTCCTACAAGGGTCTCGGAACGTTCGGTACAACATCTGTGGGCGGTTACCTGAAAAGAGCGGCTCTTGCGTATTCCGAGTTTTTCCGGCCGGATACAAGCGCAGAGCTTTTCCCTATGCGGAACAAATACTACCATTATTTAACTGTGGCCGTATTTGTCGTTCTGTCTGCCCTGCTGGTTATCCGGAACATAAAGCGGAATACCTCCTCCGGTATACTGACCCTCATTCTCATCGCCCTTCTGCCCCTCTCCTTCATGCTGATCTTTGTGATGGTCGGGCAGGATGAGCTCCACTCCCTCATGTATTACGGGGCGGTGCTGCTGTTTGTCTTTGTCATCTATCTGGCGGAAAACACAGAGCTCCGCAATATGCGCATTAAGCGTGCCCTGCCGGTCTTAGCTTCGGCCCTCGTTATCCTCATCTCGGTCATATATTGCAAATACGACAATATCTGCTATCTGAAGGCTGACTGCTATAAGAGCCAGATCGCATCCTACTGCACCACTCTCACCACGAGGATACAGTGTATCGAGGACTATGACAGCAGTATGCCCGTGGCATTCGTCGGGAGAGGCTGTCTTGACGACAGCAATCTTACCGCTATTCCCCAGTTCAAGGAAGTCGAGACTATCCCATTCAGTACCTATGGGGTAGGAAAATTCGCAACATCAGTATTCAAGAGCATGGCCTATTGGAACGGCTACTCTCCAGCTATCGTGGCGGAGGAGGACTATAAGGATCTGCCGGAGGTGCTGGCGATGCCCTGTTATCCCGACGCAGGGTCAATTCAGATAGTTGACGGCACCATCGTCGTGAAGCTGTCCGATCAGTATTACGACCTGTCATACTGGGACAGCATAGAGCGGGCCACGGGATATGATGTTTTCTGAGCTCCTTTGCTATTATACAGATCCCCCAGCATTGCCGCAAAGCAGTTCAAGGCTCCTGCCTTTCCCTGTGTATGCCCTCCAGTCTTATTCGGCTCATCGGACTGAGTATCTCGAAAACCGTTAATAGTTGATATATCATTTGAGGTACAGAGATTTCTGTTTTTGGATTTCTTTTGAGAATAGGTGAAATTAGATGAAGAATAATTCTTTAATCAAAATAAGACTGTTATCTGCTCGCTCTGTGTCCGCACTTGTGCTTATACTCCTGTTGGGCATTCTTTTGCTGCTCTCGATTATTACAATAAAGGCATTTGCGGCATTTGCCTTTGCCCTTGCCGTTCTTGGTGTTGTGGAAGTAAATGAGTTTCGTCTGTATCCCTGGCTGGAGCCGTTCCTTATGCTGCTGTGCGGAGCAGGGGCCTATTGTGCCTCCCCGCGTGTTTTAGATATCAGTTTGCTTCGCCCCGGGGTCGGCAACATCATTTTAGGAATACTGATATGCACTTTTATCATTGCTTTTTTCAGTATGTTAACAGGCAAAACATATCTGGGCGTTGTCATAGGGGCGTTTGTGCCGATAGCATTGGCAACGGTGAACGCATATGTTTATTCGTTCAGAGGTACGGAATTATTCCCGGATGACTTCAAGGCTCTTGTAACCGCCATGAATGTTGCTTCGGGCTATACAATAACCATAGATAAGTCTAAAGTATATGGCTTTGCCGCGTATGCTGTGTTAATACTGGGAATTACCGCTTTTGTTCAGGCCAGGCAAAAGCTCTCTCTGAGGAAGCGCCTTGTGATGCTTGCAGTTCTTATCTGCGGCGGATATCCGCTTGGAACACAGGTATATAAGGTAACACCCCACACCTGGATGGTTGAAGGCTCCTATTTAAACGGCTTTATTCTGAACTTCACCAGAGAATGTATGAATCTGAAAACCAAGCCCAATAACTATTCTCTGGATACTATTCGCAGCTGCGAGCAGGCTGTTGATACATCCGAAAGCGGAACAGGCAGCCCCATTGTCATCGTGATAATGAATGAGTCCTTCTCTGATTTGGGATATATAGAGGGTCACGGCAATTCCGACGGCAGATATGTCCCTAATTTCACTTCCCTCAGGGAAAACGCCATATGGGGATATGCCCTCTCATCGATCTACGGCGGAAATACAGGAAATTCCGAATATGAGCTGCTGACCGGAAATTCCATGTTCTCGCTGCCGGTGGGGTCAATCGCATATCAGCAGTATGTGCAGCGCGAATCCAACTCCATCCTCCGGCGTTTCAAGCCTCTCGGATATTACTGCTTTGCCACTCACCCATACTACTCCAGCGGCTGGATGCGTACCAGAGCTTATCCGTATCTGGGCTTTGACAACTGCACTTTCGTTGATGACTATCCTCAGGAGGATACGGTTCGGGATTTTGTAAGTGACCTCGAGATGTATAGGTATATTCTAAACCATATTGAGGCAAGTAAAAAGGAGCATGACCGGCAGTTCATTTTCGGAGTTACTATGCAGAACCATGGCGGCTATAATACCGGCCTTGTGGATCTCATCCCCGGAAAAGAGTACCCGTCTGCTGCAGGAAATTTCCCGGATGCCATTGAATACTGTTCTCTCATCCAGAGATCGGATGATGCACTCGGTTATTTTGTGGAACAGCTAAAAAATATGTCTGAGCCTGTGGTTCTGCTGTTTTTCGGAGATCATCTGCCTTCTCTTGATCCGGCTTTTTATGACGAGCTCTTGGGAAAAGAATTTGAAACCTTAGATGAAAAGCAGCTGATGTACTCTGTGCCCTTTGCGATCTGGGCAAACTATGACATTGAAGAGCAGAATGTGGGTCTGACAAGTCTGAATTATCTTGGCAACTTCCTTTTTGAGGCCGCGGGATTGAGTCTGCCGCCCTATAATCAGCTTCTGGAGGAGATCAGAGGACAAATACCCGCGCTGAATGTTCATGGCTATTATTCTCCTGAAAATCAGTGCATGACAGCTCTCACCGATGCTCAGGGAGAAGAAGCGTTCTGTCTGGATCTCTACCGTCAGCTTCAGTACAACAATATTTTTGACAGCTCAAATCACAGCGAGATCTTATTCCCGACCAGATAGCTTGTTTGATTTGCTCGACATGTCTGACCTTGCAAGAGAGATAATGCCCCAATGGTCCCCGGATTCGGAATTTGCGGATGTATATATCAACGGCGAATACTACGGCCTGTACCTGCTGTGCGAAAGGATCGAGGTGGCCGAGGGCAAGGTCGAGCACCCCGGCGGTGATTTTGCCATGGTTGAGACAACGACTGCCAGCAGATATGAGAACGGTAAGCAATATATCTCTCTGGACGAGGAGGGCAAGCGTCTTTTTGAGGTCAATTATCCCTCCGATCTGACGGTCAATCAGCTCAATACTCTTACCGACACATCGCGGCGGCTGAACCGGGCCATAGTGGGCGGAGAGGACGCGTCGCCGGCTATGCTGGACCGGGATTCATGGGCGCTGAAGATCGCCTTTGTCAGGGAGCTTCTTAAAAACGAGAATATCCGCTCCGCGTCCCTGCTGTCCCATGACGGAGAAGTGACATTCTGATAAACAGCATACTGATACTAAGCACTGATAAGAAGAAGACAAAGATTTGCGAGGAAAAAATGCGCCGGACAAGGCAGCTTACGCAGAGCATAATGGAGATATATGGTCAAGGAAGCTAACGAAGTACGGCACAGTTTTTACCGCAAAGATTG
>JAZUJF010000141.1:0-2710 GCA_045642585.1 Candidatus Limivicinus sp. | reverse complement strand
AGCTCGGTAGTGGCGAGAATAAACATCAGGTGCTCGGGGGGCTCCTCCAGAATTTTCAGCAGCGCATTGAAGGCCGAGGTTGAGAGCATATGGACCTCGTCAATAATATACACACGCTTTTTCACCGTTGCGGGAGAGAACACGGCCTCTTCCCGAAGGGCACGCACATTGTCAACACCGTTATTGGAGGCGGCGTCCAGCTCCACCACATCCAGTATAGAGCCGTCCAGTATTCCGCGGCAGGCCTCGCACTCACAGCAGGGGTTGCCGTTTACCGGATGGAGGCAGTTGACGGCTCTGGCAAGGATCCTGGCGCAGGTGGTCTTGCCGGTGCCTCTGGTGCCGATAAAGAGGTAGGCATGGGAGAGGCGGTCATTCATGACCTGACCCTTGAGAGTCTCGGTAATATGCTCCTGCCCCAGCACGGCATCAAAGGTCTGAGGTCTCCATTTTCTGTATAACGCCTGATACACCTGTCCTCACCAGCCTGTTATTATTTCTCATCCGTTCCGGTTGCCGTGCAAGCGGCGGGGAACGGGAATTTACTGTGAAAGCAAAGCTTTCATGGTAATAATATTAAAATATGACCCTTGACAAGACTGCACACCCGGCTTTGAATACTGCTATATGCCCGTTACACCGGCAGCCGGCTCAGATCCGGCAGCCTCACGGCACACGAAACGCACCGCTTAATGCTGCTCGGTTCCCCGCCTGACATGGTTCACGGGGTTCCGTTGCGCGAGACCGGATCGTCAGCGCCACTTACCGGGGTCAGACGACACATAGCATACCCTCAGTCGGGAATTCATCCCTGCTGTAGCGGATTGCAGGTTACAGGGCACCGCTGGCTCCCCAACTAGTGCAGCCTTGTCAAAAGTCACGCTGATACTATACTACATATTTTGGATTTTATCAATCATATTTTTCTTTACATTTAAAAATTATGTGCTATAATGAATGAGCTGTCGAGAGATAGCCGATCATATATGGGCCATTAGCTCAGCTGGGAGAGCGCAAGGTTCGCAATCTTGAGGTCAGGGGTTCGATCCCCCTATGGTCCACTGAACACTAAAGACAGGTTATGTGCCTGTCTTTTTTGTTTTATCGTAGTCATGGCTTGAACCGCTGACCTCAAGCTTTTTATCATATCCGCCGCCGGCGGCTGTCTCCGCTGTCTAAAACCCGTTCTGAATAATTACAAGACAGCAGCGGCAATGCCAAGCTTTTGTAGCTTTCCCGCAAATGAGGAGAATACGAATATGAAGCATGACGAAATATGGGCCGTGAGCTATGAGCGGATCTGTGAATTCTTTGAGAGCGCTCCCGGAATACAGCCCATCAGACGCGGAGAGTATTCAGGCGACGGTATTCAGATCACGATTTCCCGTTTACCCGAAAAGGCGCTTGGATCGCTGAGGTTTCCGCAGACAAGGATCTGTTTAGACGGCTCGGGTTCGGAGAAGCTCTACGGGGTTTTTCGGCTCCGCTTTCTCTCCGCAGGAGGATAATCTATACCTGCCGACACAAAGAAAACAGTCATCCGTCCGGATGGCTGTTGTTCTTTCATCGAGGTCATATCCGCCTATGGCGGCTGGCCGACGCATAGCGTCAGCAAGATCGGCGGTTTGATGCCGTATAGTTCACCGCCTTTCGGCATCCCCCTGTTTTTCATTTACGCATACACGATCACAAGACCCACAAGTGTTCCCACCAGAGCCATTGCGCCGGGAGCCTTGCTCTTCCAGATAAGGAAGGATTCCGGAAACAGCTCTCCGAAAACCACATACAGCATGGCGCCGCCTGCAAAGCTCAGAGACAGAGACAGCCACAGAGGGCTGATAAGACCCAGAGAGTAGCCCAGAACAGCGCCGAGAATGGTAGGTGCGCCGCTCAGAGCGGTGATCAGAACGGCCTTCCCCTTGCTCATGCCGCCGGAAATGAGAGGCACGGAAACGGCCATACCCTCGGGGATATTGTGAAGACCGATAACGATGGCAATAATGAAGCCGGAGCCGCCGGTGAGAGAGCCGGAATTTCCCGCATATGTTGCGCCTATTACCATTCCCTCAGGCATATTGTGCAGAGCGATGGCCACGGCCATCACGACCCCGGCAACGAACAGCCCCTTATTGGGCAGCGCGTTGCTCTCGCTTCTGTGCTTATTATAGTGGTCCGCATGGATAAGCTCATCCAGATCGTCTGCCGTCTGGGGATGATTTTTATCTATATGTACGATCTCGGGGTTTGTTCTCTTATCTATCCAGAGGTTCAGCAGGTACACGATCACGAAACCGAATACCACGCCCATCCCCACAAACCAGACAGAAAACGGTGCCTTCGCGCCCTCCGGCAGAAACGCCTGAGGTATCAGATCGAAGCACACCACCGCCATCATTACTCCCCCTGCGAAGGCCAGCAGGAGGCTTATGATCTTGGAGGAATCTCTCCTTAAAACAGCACCGACAAAGCCGCCCAGTCCCGTTCCCAGAACGCCGGCAATGGAGGTGATAATTACTACCCATCCAAGTACGCTCATCTCGCCCCACACCTTTCTTCTATATCTTGACAATATTCATTATAGTTAGTCATCTCTAACTTGTCAAGCTATAAAACAGCAAAAACGCATTTTTCGCTTTTGCCGTATCTCTCACTGTTTTATTACTAATCAGTATCAAGTATATTGATCCGCAGGCCCGAACAGAACTATTTA
>JAZUJF010000140.1:0-6531 GCA_045642585.1 Candidatus Limivicinus sp. | reverse complement strand
GCTATCCGTGAGGGTGGCCGTACCGTCGGTTCCGGTGTTGTTATCGGCATCAACGAGTAATATCGAAGCTTCTTGAATAATTACAGCGCCTGACTTCGGTCAGGCGCTGTTTTTGCATATATTTGGCGATACTTCCGAATGTATTACAGCGGGCAGGTGTATCTGGGCTTGCCGAGACTGACCTTGCCGTATTCGATCGCCTCCTGAGGGCAGCGGCAGATGCAGCTCATACAGTGTATGCAGTTGCCCTTCCAGTACGGTCTGCCGTATATGAGCTCCAGATTGTTTACCGGGCAATTCTTAACGCACAGTCCGCAGCCTACACATCTTTCATCTACAACAAAGTCCTTGTCCTTAACATTGTGCTTGTAAAACTGAGGATTTACGGGGCCGCTCTTTATTTTTGCCGCAAGGTCCGCATCGGGCGCGGTCAAGCTCAGCCCCCTGCGAATACGCCGGATCGCGGCCTCAAGCACAGGCTCGGCTTTCCTGATTATTTCAATGGCCTTGTCCTTTGCAGGGGCGTTAAACATGGCGATGTAGTTTTCGGGCATCACAAGGGGCTGGACGCCCATGTAATTGAGATTTTTTCTGCGGCAGAGATCTCTGATGTACTTATCCGCGTTTCCTATATCCGAGCCGCAGGTCATCACAAACCACACGGGGATATTCTCCGGGAACTCTACCTTCATCATCCACTCTTCCACTGTTTTCGGGATGCGCCAGCAGTGTGTGGGTGTGCACACGACCATTCTGTCCGCGGCAATGGGCGAGAGATCGTTGTTTTTTACTCTGTCGTTAATTGAGATGACCCGGTCCTCCAGTGCATCTCCGATGCGCTTTGCGGCGTATTCACTGTTTCCTGTGCCGCTGAAAAACAGTATCATTGCAGTTCCTCCTTTATTGATGAAAACCCGCTGCGGGGTCAAATTTTCCGTATGAGAACAGTGCGTCTGCCGCACTTTTGTATGAGCTCGTATCCTTGGATTTGTATATGCCCTTTATGAGCCTGTCGCTGTCAAAGAACATCGTCTGCATATAGAACCACAGCTCCTTCATCTTCGCCAGCAGCACCGCGTTGGTGTACCCCAGAGCCTCATATCTGTCGGCGAGCGTGTCGTGGAAAAGCTTCAGCTCATTCGGACTTAGGACAGCGCCGCCCTGTATTTCCCTGAACAGCGCCGGGTCTGCGACAGCGCCGCGGCCTATCATCACGCCATCAGTGCTGCCCAGCTTCGGCAGCAGAGCATTATAGCCTTCTTTTGTGAAAATATCCCCGTTGTACTCCACCGGGAACGGGCAATCCTTCAGCGCTCTCAGGTACGCTTCAAGGTCAGGTCTGGCTTTGTACATTCCTGTCCGTGCCCGGGCATGGATTATGAGCCTTTTGATCGGGTATTTTCTGTAAATATCCAGAATTGCGGGAAACTCCTCGCAGGATTCCATGCCCATTCTTGTTTTGATTGAGACCTCACCCTCAAAACCGGAAAAGATACCCTCAAGGCATCTGTCGAGACCTGACAGATCAGACAGCATACCGGCGCCCTTGTGCTTGGAGACAACAGTACCCGAGGGGCAGCCCGCGTTCAGGTTTATTTCGCTGTAGCCCATTTCCTTTAAAACAACGGCGGCCTTCAGGAATGCGTCCGGGCTGTTGCAAAGTATCTGCGGAATGAGCTTATAGCCGGGATTATTCTCCGGCAGCACATCCCTCAGCATTGAGCGCCGGAAATTGCCCCCGCCGTCCGGGGCTATAAAAGGGGAGTAGTACACATCCACACCCGGGAAACACTCATGGTGGACAGTTCTGTACACATATCCGGTAATGCCCTCCATAGGGGCAAAGCTGAAAATCATCGGTGTTTAATTCCAATCCTACAACGATTCTTTATCAGTGATCGCAGATAAATACGCTTACATGGTCTGCTCGCCGTAACCCATGGGGTTTTTGGACTGCCATGCCCAGGCGTCACGGCACATATCATCAAGACCGTACTGAGCCCTCCAGCCCAGAAGCTCCGCCGATTTATCGGGGCTTGCAAAAACGGTGGCAAGGTCACCGGGACGGCGATCGACTATCTCATAGGGTATTTTTCTGCCGCTGACCCGCTCGAAGGCCCTGACCATATCCAGCACGCTGTAACCCATGCCGGTGCCCAGATTGAATACGCTCTCACCCCGGTGAGTCTGCATATAGTCAATGGCCATCACATGACCGCGGGCAAGATCCACAACATGGATGTAATCGCGCACTCCGGTGCCGTCGTGGGTGTCATAGTCATTGCCGAATACACTGAGATGGTCACGGCGGCCGACTGCCACCTGAGAGATATAGGGCATCAGATTATTGGGAATGCCCCGAGGGTCCTCGCCGATAAGGCCGCTTGGATGGGCCCCTATGGGGTTAAAGTAGCGCAGCAGAACGGCAGACCAGTCCTCCACAGCCTTGGATGTGTCGCGCAGGATCTGCTCACACATATACTTTGTCCACCCGTAGGGATTTGTGCACATACCGGTGCGGCTGTCCTCCCGCAGGGGAACCTCATTGTCACCGGAATAGACAGTGGCGGAGGATGAGAAGATGATATTCTTCACACCGTGATCCTTCATGGAGCGGCAGAGAGTGATGGTGGAGTTGAGATTGTTGTCATAGTATTCAAGGGGCATTGAAACGCTCTGACCGACTGCCTTCAGTCCCGCGAAATGGATGACGCAGTTTATGTCGTGCTTCTCAAAAATACTGTCAAGCCCGGCCCTGTCCCGGATGTCCAGCTTGTAGAAATCCAGAGACTTTCCGGTTATCTGCTGAACTCTCTCAAGGGATTTTTCGCTGGAATTGACGAGGTTATCGGCCACAACAACACCGTATCCCCGCTCCAGCAGCTCAACACAGGTGTGACTTCCGATATATCCGGCTCCGCCGGTCACAAGAATATTCACAAAAAAGTCCTCCTTATGCGGTTGTTTATTATTAATCAGTCAAGAAGCCTGTCGGGATAGAGCCCGTCCTTGCGCAGAGAGGCGATGGCGTTTACAACATTCTCCATGTCCTCTTTATATGTAATGCCATGCCAGGTCTCACTGCAGGGGAGCACTCTGACCTTGCCCTCGTCGGCCTTGATGAGGGCGTCGGTAATGAACGGCAGAAAATACTCGCACTTTAAGGGATCAACAGGCACATTTGCGTCCAGCCAGGCCGGGAAGCGCTTTTCAAGCTCATCCATCATGCTTGTGCCGAAGCCCCAGCAGTTCATTGATACGGGGGTGTCACCGTCCAGATGAGTCCAGCTCTGTCCATCATCCTCGGTAAATGCGGCGTCATTGCCGTCTTTTTTGATCTTCGTGCGCTCAACGATGTCAAGGAGATACCCGTCTTCGACATGGCATACACCGCGGGCAACCGTGCCGTGCTCGGTGACGGTCCTGTTGAGCATATATGCGATCATGGCGTGCTCATTGTCGGGATTGTCCCCGGCGAGAAAATCGTAGAGGGCGGAATAAGCTGTGGGGCCGTAGAAGTCATCGGCATTGATAACGGCAAAGGGGCCGGTGACAACATCCTTCGCGCAGAGGGTGGCATGGCCTGTACCCCAGGGCTTGACTCTGCCCTCCGGGACAGAATAACCCTCGGGAAGCCTGTCCAGCTGCTGGAATACATAGTCCACCTTGAAATACTTCTCCATGCGCTTGCCGATAAACGCCTTGAAGTCGTCCTCTATCTCATGTTTGATGATAAAGGCCACCTTGCGGAAACCTGCGCGGTAAGCGTCAAAAAGAGAAAAGTCGATAATTGCGTGGCCGTACTCATCCACGGGGGTGATCTGCTTCAATCCACCGAAGCGGCTGCCCATACCGGCAGCAAGGATAACAAGAGTAGGTTCCTGCATGATAAATAATACCTCTGTGTATTTTATTTTGCGGCAAGAATACCGAAATTCAACGGGGTTATGGTATATCCATACCCGGTCAGCCGTGATATGACATCGTCCGTGTCGAATTCGCTGCAATCGGGCAGGTAGACATAGTCCGGGCAGGAGTGTGTTCCCCAGTAGGTCTCCAGCCGGTCAAGGCTGACGCGATCCTCGCCGGAGAGCCACGGAGAGTAGGCACCGCAGCGGAGAGCGTCAGTGTAGAGATAGCACCAGGGCTGATTTGAAAGGTAGACAACGCTGCCCTCTCTGTCCTTCAGAACGGTAATATCGCTCAGAATATCTGAATAGTTTTTGTATTTTGTCTCATCGGTAAGAGTACCCTTTGCAGGCCCGTCGCAGATACGGTATTCAAGCTCCGCATTGCGCTCCGACTGGTAGAAGCTGAACTCGTACTTCGCGTAGAACTGCATGAAAACCAGCGCGGCCACACACAGGACAACAGCGACCTGCGGGATGACGGAGACCGAAGGGCGGCAGTCGTCCGATCTATCTCGGAGAAGCTGTGAAATAAAGGTCAGGGATGCGATGTTCGAGATGGCAATTCCTGCGGGCATGACCATAAAGAACAGGTTTGAGGTGAAGCAGAGACAGGCGGAATAAATGAGACCCACCGTAAAAAACAGGGCAAACATTCTCTTCGGCTTGTGCTCCGTCAGAATATACGCCGTTAATCCCGGGAAAATAAGCGGGAGCATAATGGCGTTCTGGTACTTTTCACGTATGCCGGAGAAAAAGATGCAGTAGGTAAAAATGCAGATAGTGACGCTGACAATAAGGTATGCTCTCCAATGCTTACGGCGATCCCTGTCAACAGCCAGTACGGCAAGCACAATGACGAACGCTGTCAGAGAGAACTTAAACAGGGGATGGCATAGCCATGTGCTGTAAAACACAGACGCCGCCCTCTCCCGCAGAGACATAGCCGGATGCTCCGGGTCGGAGAAAATATATGGGAGAGAATTGACGATACCGTTAATGCCTGTCCTGCCCAGCAGGAATAACAGAAACAGCAGGGCAATAACGGCAATTCCGACGGTGATAAATACAAGCTCCCGCAAAGAAAACAGGGATGCCCTGCCGTTTTTCTTCGCGGCCCCGGCGGAAATAAGAACATACGCCGCAAAAATAAAATAGGCAGCCGCGAGATAGGGACAGCAGAGCACGGCGCAGGCAAAAAGCGCACCGGACGCGATCAGCCCGAGCCGGGAAACAGTCTGACCGCCCTCCGGGGGAATAAGCAGGCAGAAGCAGAGGATCAGAAAATCTGTTGTCAGGGTGTTGTAGCAGTAGGTCGTGACTCCGTGGGGGGAGTACATAAATGCGGAGAGAGCCGCAAAAAAAGCAAAGTATCCGTACTTTTTCAGCCGGATGAACAAAAACAGGCACAGCAGGAAATGAAGGGCAACATATACGTATCTGGCGCAGACCATGATACCTTCCGTCCCCCCGGTGATACAGCGAAAGAGAAACACAAACGGCACAAGAAAGACAGACGACAGCTGGGAAACATGCCATTCATCCACAATAAGCCCGTCGCCCTGAATTAAACGCAGAGGGATGGTAAAGTAGAACGGCTCATCATCGCTGAAGCCAAAGGAGCAATGCCAGAGACACAGACAGACGGCCAGAATACTCAGCGCTATGCACAGTATCGTCAGCGGGCTTATCGCTTTTTGCAGCTTCCCCATTTCACAGACCTCCGGGAGAAATCAGATGCGCATTGCCATCCGACAATAGTGGTTCAGATTGCGCTCTCTTTCAAGCGTGCTAAAGTCCATGTGACCGGGATAGACCTCATAATCACCCGGCAGATCGCAGATCTTTTTCAGAGAGACCATCTCGGCATCGGCGCTCCCTCCGTCAAGATCGGTCCTGCCGGCGCTGCCCTTGAAGAGGGTGTCGCCTGTGAAGATGGCATCGCCGCAGATGATAGTCACGCCTCCGGGAGTGTGGCCGGGGGTGGAGAGAATTTCAAACCTCATACCGGCAAGCTCTATAACATCGCCGTCGTCATAATACACACCGTTTTCCGGCAGAGAATAGCGGAAGTGCGGCGACTGCATCACCTGAGCGTCATCCTGACGGCTCATATATACGATGGCTCCTGTGTCCTCCGCCACATCCTCAACGGCACCGGTGTGGTCAAAATGACCGTGGGTCAGCATGATGGCCTGACATTTGAGGCGGTTGTCCTCAAGATAATCCATAATGGTATTGTACTCGGCACCGGGATCGATAACGACGCACTCCAGAGTTTCCTCGTTTGTGACGATATAGCAGTTAGTGTCCAGATGACCGACAGGGATAGCTTTGATAAGCATGGTTTTCCTCCAAATATTGCAGTAATACGCCTTAAAGCTCGTCAGTATCAAGGAGAATAGTAACAGGCCCGTCGTTGACGGAATAAACCTGCATATCCGCGCCGAATTCTCCCGTGCCGACTTTGAAGCCGCGCTCGCGGCATTTTGTAACAACCAGCTCATAAAGCGGAATTGCGGTGTCGGGTCTTGCCGCCTTGGAGAAACCGGGGCGGCGGGACTTGCAGTCTGCGAATAAAGTGAACTGGCTTATGATGAGAAGCTCAGCACCGGCATCCGTG
>JAZUJF010000139.1:0-4145 GCA_045642585.1 Candidatus Limivicinus sp. | reverse complement strand
ATTTCTCTGCGTACAAAATTAGGGATTGCCTATACCGGGCGGTTTGTGTTATCTTATCCATAGCGAATAGGTGACCTGCCTTTCGGTTTTGTCTCGTCAACTCAACCTTACTACAGGTCTTTCCTATTCGCTACCTTTTTTACTTGCTGTCACACATCATTGTAAATCCTACAAAATTATAAAATTTCTTATTTTATTCGTCCACTTTGCCCTGTCCGTCAGCTATTTTCCGGAGTTCATCGGGAGAGAAGGAATACACCCTGTCGCAGAACTGACAGCTGACCGAAATATCCTTTCCGTCGGCAATCATATCCTGCAGCTCCTCCCGTTCAATGCAGGATATGGCCTCGATGACCCTCTCTCTCGAACAGTAGCAGCGGTACTCCACAGGAGTCTCGCTGACGATATGATATTCAAAGCCCTTCAATACCTGCCTGAAAAGCTCCTCCGCGCCGTCCTCGGCGAGGACGGTGGTGAGGGCATCCATCATAAAGATATTGTCCTCCAGCTTACCTATCATGCTCTCATCGGCGCCGGGCATAAGCTGGACAATAAATCCGCCTGCCGCCTTGACAGTCAGATCCGTATCCACCAGCACGCCCAGTGCGCAGGCAGAGGGCACCTGCTCACTCTCCAGAAGATATGCCGTCAGATCCTCGGCTATTTCTCCGCTTCTCAGTTCGGTGGAGCCGATATACGGCTCCCGCAGTCCTATATCCCGGCTGACGGTCAGCATACCGTCCACTCCCACGGCGCCGCCCACATTCAGCTTGCCGTCAGGGCGAAGAGGCAGCTCAACACCCGGATTTTCCACATAGCCGCGCACATTGCCCCGGGAGTCCGACACGGCCACAACGCTGCCGATAGGCCCGCCGCCGTTAATGCGTATGGTGAGAGCGGCATTTTCCTCCTTCATCATATCGCCCAGCATGGATGCTCCGCAGAGCGTTCTGCCCAGCGCCGCGGACGCCGTAGGTGACAGGGAATGGATCTGTCTTGCCCGCTCGACCATATCCCTTGCGGAAATGACCGCCATTTTTATATAGCCTTCGGCCGCCGTTGCCCGAATTATTCTGTCCATATTATATACCGCTCCTCTCCTATCTTTCGGCCACAATGAAGAGCCTGCCCATATCGTTCTGCGGGCCGTCATGCCTGATCTCCGCGCTCCTGAAGCCCTCATTTCTGAGCATCCTTACAAGGGCATCCGGGTCATGGGCATATTCAATATGCTCCTCGCTCTCCCGCTGCCAGTTTATCCTCGCCTTTGAGAAAATATCCATGCCGTAGATAACGGCCTCCGTTTCCTCATCGAAGTCCGCTCTCCAAAGGCACAGCACATCCTCTTTTTCATCCACGAAAACATCCCCATCCAAAGAACGGAGAAATTCCGGCGTGCGCATATCGAAGATCACAAGTCCGCCCGGACGAACGAACAGAAACAGTCTGTGAAACACCTCCGGAAGCTCCTCGGGCGGAATATAATTCATGCCGTCAAGAGAACAGACGGCCGCATCGACCGTTCCGTACAGATCAAGCTCAGAGGCATCCTGACACAGGAACATGGGCGAAACCCCGACCTCAGCGCTCTTTGACTGAGCCCGCATCAGCATATCAACCGACCGGTCAACGCCTATCATCTCATAGCCGCGGCGCGCCAGCTCCCATGTGAGAGTCCCTGTTCCGCAGCACAGGTCAAGGAGAAGGCGGAATTCGCCGCCGCAGCGACCAAACTCCGCCTCGTAAAAATTTGCAAATCTGTCGTATGGTACATCGCCTGTCAGGGAATCATACCATGGGGCCAGAAAATCGTAGCAGCTCACTCTTTCTTTCCCTTCACTCTTTCCAGAACGATAGCGTATCCGCCGGCGCCGTCCTGCAGAGAGCGGTTGACGCGGCTGATGGTGGCGCTGGAAGCGCCGGTCGCGGCCAGAATATCGTTATAGATCATGCCGTCATCCAGAAGGGATGCCACCTGATAGCGCTGTTCCATGGCCAGAAGCTCAGTTCTGGTGCACAGATCCTTGAAAAATTTCATACACTCGTCCATATCTCTGAGGGAAAGAATGGCCTTATACATCCCTTCGGTATGGGGTTTAATATTCTTATTCATGTTATTCCTCCGCAGCAGTATGTAATATCAGGCAGAAAAGGCACCCATAGGTGACGATTTGAATTTTATGCCGATTTTCGTAAAAAACAGACAAAGCCCGCCCTTTAACAGAGCACAGTACTACACTTTTCGGTTCATTTTACATCATTAAACAATAAAAGTAAAGACCAATTTCCGGATTTTTATTGAAAATTAACAAATATAAAATATGCGGATTTTGCTTGCAGAATATCCCTCCGCATTATATAATCATATCGTACTATTCTGGGAAGAATGTCCCGTGAAAGGAGAAAATCATTCCCATGCTGATTTTACCCACGGTCAATATGGTAGTCATCTGGGCCTCGGCCGCGATCATTCTGTTCATAGTCGAGCTTATCGTTCCGGGCCTTGTTTCGATCTGGTTTGCGCTGGGCGCCGTGTCCGCGCTTGTAGCCGCGATCCTTCACGCGCCGCTCTGGCTTCAGATAACATGGTTTGCCGTCGTATCCGTTGCCACCCTTGTTCTCACCAGACCCCTCGCCAGGAAGTATGTCAACGCCAAGGCACAGCCCACAAATGCCGATATGCTGATAGGCAGGGAGTGTGTTGTGACCGAGACCATTGACAATCTTCACGGCACAGGCGCCGTGAAGATAAACGGCAAGGAGTGGACCGCCCGTATGGCGGATCAGGATCAGACAGCAGCACCGGGCACTGTCCTGAAGGTAGAAAAAATTGAAGGCGTCAAGCTGATAGTCAAATAACAGGAGGAAAGTATTATGATCCCTACCATCATTCTCATTGCGCTTATTCTGATAATTCTCATCCGCTGCATCCGTATCGTTCAGCAGGCTAAGGCATATGTCATCGAATCTCTCGGTGCATACAAGACCACATGGAACGTGGGTCTGCATTTCAAGGTGCCCTTTATCGAGAGAGTTGCCAAGGTCGTATCCCTGAAGGAGCAGGTCGCCGACTTCCCCCCTCAGCCGGTCATCACCAAGGATAATGTCACCATGCAGATAGACACTGTTGTTTATTTCCAGATCACCGACCCCAAGCTCTTTACCTACGGTATTGAGCAGCCCATGCTGGCAATAGAAAATCTGCCCGCTACCACACTCCGTAACATCATCGGTGACCTGGAGCTGGATCAGTGCCTCACCTCCCGCGACATCATCAACTCCAAGATGAGAAGTATTCTTGACGAGGCTACCGATCCCTGGGGCATCAAGGTCAACCGTGTTGAGCTGAAGAACATTCTGCCTCCCAAGGAGATCCAGAACGCGATGGAGAAGCAGATGAAGGCCGAGCGTGAGCGCCGTGAGTCCATTCTCCGGGCAGAGGGTGAAAAGAGAGCCGCCATTCTGGAAGCCGAAGGCGAAAAGGAATCCGCGATCCTTCGCGCCGACGCAAAGAAGCAGCAGCAGATACTTGAGGCAGAGGGCGAAGCCGAGGCTATTCTCAAGGTGCAGACCGCTACCGCAGAGGGCATCCGTCTCCTCAATGAGTCCAGACCCAGCGATGCGGTCGTAAAGCTCAAGGCTCTTGAGGCATTTGCCGCCGCAGCGGACGGAAAAGCGACAAAGATCATCATCCCCAGTGAAATCCAGGGGGTTGCCGGTCTTGCGGAGGGACTTCTTGAGTCCGTCAAGGATGTAAAGTCAGAGTAAAAGCCCGGGAAATCTGCGATTATACAATCAACGGAATATCCATCAGCCGGTATCTTTCTGCCGGCTGAGTTTTATGCGGAGGCAGAGATGTCAGACAGATTAGACGATTTTCTTATTAAGCACAGACTGAGCCCGGAGCTCATCGATCCTGCGATCGAGGCTCCAATAATGGCAGAGGACATGAGGGCCGGGCTCTCCGGTATGAAGAGCTCCATGCCCATGATCCCTACATATCTTTCAAATGACGGAGCTATTCCAAAGAATAAATGGGTCGCCATTATCGACGCCGGCGGCACAAACTTCCGCAGTGCTCTGGTGCGTTTCACCGACGAGGGCTGCGATGTGGCGGATCTTAACAAATCCGCCATGCCCGGCCG
>JAZUJF010000138.1:0-3981 GCA_045642585.1 Candidatus Limivicinus sp. | reverse complement strand
GATTTAGTACAGAAAAATAAAATATTTTTCAAGAAATGAACAAAAATGCTTGACTAATATTGTGTATTATGCTATAGTCAACAATTGCGTGGGTAATACTGCGCCCATATGCAAAATGCACAATAAACGCTGATAATACGGCATAATTGTGTAATATGTGCGCAATCTCATGACAACTAAAGAAAGGAGAACACAATGCCAACCTTTAACCAGCTGGTGAGAAAGGGCAGAGAGCAGGCAGCTTACAAGTCCGCATCTCCTGCTATGCAGAAGGGTCTGAACACCCTGAAGAACAAGGAGACCGACCTGAGCTCCCCCCAGAAGAGAGGCGTCTGCACCGCAGTCCGTACCTCCACTCCTAAGAAGCCTAACTCCGCTCTGCGTAAGATCGCTCGTGTACGCCTGACCAATGGTTACGAAGTCACTGCTTACATCCCCGGTATCGGCCACAATCTGCAGGAGCACTCTGTGGTTATGATCCGCGGCGGTCGTGTAAAGGACCTTCCTGGTGTCCGTTACCACATCATTCGTGGTACTCTCGATGCTCAGGGCGTCAGCGGCCGTATGCAGGCTCGTTCCAAGTACGGTGCAAAGAGACCCAAAGCTGCAAAGAAGAAGTAATTTCCACGCAGCGGCAATTCTGCCCTGTCGTTTATCTATATACAATATTTGGATAGACCTCGGGGCGCTACGGACGGTTCTATCGTTCGAGTACCTGTGATTCCATTTTTTAATGAAGGAGGGAAGCAACGTGCCCAGAAGAGGTAATGTTCCCAAAAGAGAAATTTTGCCCGGTCCTATGTATAACAGCGTTCTGGTGACCAAGCTCATCAACGGCGTTATGCTTGACGGCAAGAAGGGAGTTGCTCAGAAGGTCGTTTATGATGCGTTCGACATCATCAAGGAAAAGACCGGAAAAGAGCCCTTGGATGCATTCAATGAGGCAATGAACAATATCATGCCCGCTCTGGAGGTCAAGGCCCGCCGTGTCGGTGGCGCTACCTACCAGGTTCCTATCGAAGTTCGTCCCGCTCGTCGTCAGACTCTCGCTCTCCGCTGGCTGGTGGATTATTCCCGCAAGCGCGGCGAGAAGACCATGAAAGAGCGTCTCGCGGGCGAGATCATGGACGCTGTCAACAATGTCGGCGGCTCCGTGAAAAAGCGCGAGGATATGCACAAGAATGCCGAGGCCAACAAGGCTTTCGCGCATTTCAGATGGTGATCCGCTTAGGAGTTCTTCATGCCCAGACAGTTTACACTTGAAAACACCAGAAATATCGGAATCATGGCTCATATTGACGCCGGTAAGACTACGACTACGGAGCGTATTCTTTTCTACACAGGTGTCAACTATAAGCTCGGTGAGACCCATGAGGGCACCGCTACGATGGACTGGATGGAGCAGGAGCAGGAGCGCGGCATAACCATCACCTCCGCTGCTACCACCTGTCACTGGCGCGATACCCGCATCAACATCATCGACACTCCGGGCCATGTGGACTTTACCGCCGAGGTAGAGCGTTCCCTGCGTGTGCTGGACGGCTGCGTTACCGTACTGTGCGCAAAGGGCGGCGTTGAGCCTCAGTCCGAGACAGTCTGGAGACAGGCCGACCATTACCGTGTACCCAGAATGATATATGTCAATAAGATGGATATCATGGGTGCAGACTTCTATCATGTTCTCGACATGGTGCATGACAGACTTAAATGCAACGCCGTTCCTATCCAGCTTCCCATCGGGAGCGAGGAGACCTTCAAGGGTATTATCGATCTGGTCGATATGAACGCCAGAATATATTACGATGATCTTGGCAAGGATATGCGTACCGAGGAAATTCCCGAGGATATGATGGCACTGGCCGAGAAATACCGTGACAATCTTCTGGAAGCGCTATCCGATTTTGACGATGAGATCATGGAAATGTATCTCAACGGCGAGGAAGTCCCTGTGGATAAGATCCGCGGGGCAATAAGAAAGGCCACCTGCGAGGTCAAGATGATCCCCGTGACCTGCGGCACTTCTTATAAAAACAAAGGCGTGCAGAAGCTGCTGGATGCAATAGTTGAGTATATGCCCTCCCCGCTGGATGTTCCGGCAATAGAGGGTGTAAATCCCAAGACCGGAAAAGAGGAGATCAGAGAGTCCTCTGACAAAGCTCCCTTCTCCGCCCTTGCATTCAAGATCATGTCTGACCCCTATGTTGGCAGACTTTCGTTCTTCCGTGTTTACTCCGGTACGCTGGAGACCGGCAAGACCGTGATGAACTCCACCAAGGGCAAGCGTGAGAGAATAGGCAGAATTCTTCTTATGCACGCAAATCACAGAGAAGACCTCGATAAGGTCTATTCCGGCGACATAGCCGCGGCTGTGGGTCTGAAGCAGACCACCACCGGAGACACCCTCTGTGATGAATCCAATCAGGTTATCCTTGAGTCCATGGAGTTCCCCGATCCTGTTATTCGCGTGGCGATAGAGCCCAAGACGAAGGCAGGTCAGGAAAAGATGGCAATAGCTCTCCAGAAGCTGGCTGAGGAAGACCCCACCTTCAAGACCTATACGGATGAGGAGACGGGTCAGACCATTATCGCCGGTATGGGTGAGCTCCATCTGGAGATCATCGTGGACAGACTTCTCAGGGAATTCAAGGTAGAGGCAAATGTGGGCAAGCCCCAGGTCTCCTACAAGGAGACCATCAAGAAGGCGGTCACGGTCGATACCAGATATGTCCGCCAGACCGGCGGCAAGGGTCAGTTCGCTCATGTAAAGCTTATGCTTGAGCCTAATGAGTCCGGTAAGGGCTATGAGTTCATCAATAAGGTCACGGGCGGCGCCATTCCCAAGGAGTTCATCCCCTGTGTGGATCAGGGCATCCAGGGAGCTATGCTCTCCGGTGTACTGGCCGGTTATCAGGTGGTGGATGTCAAGGCTACTCTGCTTGACGGCTCCTTCCATGAGGTTGACTCATCGGAGCTGGCGTTCAAGATCTGTGGCAGCATGGCCTTCAAGGAGGCCTGCGAGAAAGCTTCTCCCACACTTCTTGAGCCGATCATGAAGGTCGTTGTTACCGCTCCCGAGGAGTACATGGGTGATGTTATCGGCGACATTAACTCCAAGCGCGGCCAGATAAACGGGACTGATATCAGTAACGGGGCCGCCATTATAGAGAGTAATGTTCCGCTCTCCACCATGTTCGGTTACGCAACAGACCTCCGCAGCAAGACTCAGGGCAGGGCAACATATTCAATGGAGCCCAGCCATTTCGTCGAGCTGCCTAAGAATTTGCAGGAACCCCTTATTCATAAAACAAGCGGTTTCGATTTTTCCAACGCTAATTTTTAATCAACAAACAAAATTTTTAGGAGGATATTCTAATGGCTAAACAGGCATTTGACAGATCCCTGCCCCATGTTAACATCGGCACCATCGGTCACATCGACCACGGCAAGACCACTCTGACTGCTGCTATCACCAAGTACCTCGCACTGGGCGGCGGCGCTGAGTACACTGACTATTCTTCCATCGATAAGGCTCCCGAAGAGAGAGAGCGTGGTATCACCATCAACACCGCACACGTTGAGTACAAGACCGCAAACCGTCACTATGCTCACGTTGACTGCCCGGGCCATGCTGACTACATCAAGAACATGATCACCGGTGCTGCTCAGATGGACGGCGCTATCCTTGTTATTGCTGCTTCCGATGGACCTATGGCTCAGACCCGTGAGCACCTTCTACTCGCCCGTCAGGTTAACGTTCCTTCCGTTCTGGTCTTCCTGAACAAGTGCGATCAGGTCGACGACGAAGAGCTGCTTGAGCTGGTCGAGATGGAAGTCCGCGAGCTGCTCGACTTCTACGGCTTCCCCGGAGACGACACCCCCATCATCCGCGGCTCCGCTCTGAACGCTCTGGTCAGCGAGTCCAACGATCCTTCCGCTCCCGAGTATGCCTGCATCAAGGAACTCATGGACAACGTTGACACC
>JAZUJF010000137.1:0-2247 GCA_045642585.1 Candidatus Limivicinus sp. | reverse complement strand
TCTTGCAATACACAAAGTATTCCTGCGAAAAAGTGCCGTCATCAGAACCCATTTTCTCTCGGTATCTGCTCTTGCCGCATTATGCGGTGTTGCCTTATACTAATCACTGATAGAAATCAGCGCTTAGTATAAAAAGCCATGACGCAGCGGTCATGGCTTTTACTGTCATACGGTATACTCTGTATATTTCAGGCAAAGAAGTTGATTATAATGCCTGCCGCCCAGCTGAGGGCAAACATTATGGCAATGATCGCGGCGTTCTCCCGGGGATTACGGTTAGTGCGTATAAGCACAAGCAGGCCGATACCGGCATTGGACAGAAGTCCGGCGAACAGGCCGCCCAGAGTGATGATTCCGTTGAGGTAAGCCTCGGTAATGATTACAGAGATGGAGCAGTTGGGCACAAGTCCCAGCAGCGCCAGGGACATCTCACCCACCACCGGCACAGACAGGAATGTGCCGGAGAGTCGCTCTATGCCCACGACGGCGATAAACAGATCAAGGGCAAAGTTTACGGTCAACAGCAGGAGAGCGATCTTCAAGGTATGTCTGAGGGCGGAGAGCCAGATATTCCCCTCATCGTCACAGTCGCAGTGCTCCCGCTCGCAGAAGGAGTGAATGTTCTTCTCCCGCCTGAACAGGGCGGAGGCGCAAAAATCCACAAGATAGCCCAGCAGAATACCGAGAACGGCCTTTGCCGCCACGATGGTGACTATGGATCTCATGGCGATCCTGCCGTCGGTAAGAGAGGCCAGCATGACGGGCAGCATCTCGTCGGAGGTCGCAAAAAATACTGCCAGCATTGTGCCGACGGTAACAGAGCCGGTAGAATACATGGTAGCGGCCGCGCCTGAGATGCCGCACTGAGGAACAGCGCCGAGAAGACCGCCCACAAGAGGGCCTGCCTTGCGGGAATAGCTCTTTAGAATATCCTCGTTCAGCTTCTGGCTCCGCTCAAGCAGCTCCATAAGCAGATATGCAATAAACAGAATGGGAACGCTCAGTGCGCTGTCCTTCAGGGCGTCGATCAGGCAGTCAAGAATTATATCGAACAAAACTTTTTCTCCCGTTTTTCATTATATCTCGGGTCATATTACATGGATAAACCGGCTTTGTCAATATCTGTACTGTTAATTTGGTCAGGATTGTGATAGTATAATCAGCTGTAAATACTTATATGGGGTATTTTGTATGAAAATATGCGTATTCGGAGCATCCGGCGACAATCTCGACAGTGTATATTTTGAAGCCGCGTTCAATACGGGCCGTGAGATAGCCCGCGCCGGACACACTCTCATTTTCGGCGGCGGGAACGGCGGGCTGATGGGCGCCTGTGCCAGAGGCGTTTCCTCCCTCAACGGAGATATAATCGGAATTGCGCCCAGGTTTTTTGATGAGCCGGGGGTACTGTATCGGGAATGTACCGATTTTATCTACACCGATACCATGGCTCAGCGCAAAAAGCTTATGGAGGATCGCTGCGACGCCTTTATCGTTCTCCCGGGGGGAATAGGTACATTTGAGGAGTTTTTTGAAGCTCTGACTCTGAAGCAGCTGGGCCAGATGTGCAAGCCCATTGCTGTTCTGAATACCGCCGAATACTATAATTCCCTGCTCCGTGCTCTGGATACCGCCGTTGAGGGCGGATTTCTCAGCAGGGCCTGTCTGTCCCTGTTCACCGTCTGCGGTAAGCCGGGTGAGGCTGTCAGGCATTGTTCCGCACGGGAAGAAGACCTCGGCAGTATCAGGCGCCTCGAAGACTATACGAAATAATCATCCTATACCGATCCTCAATAGAAATCACTGGCAGAACTTCCTCCTGTCCTGTCTTCTTATTGAGGAGCGGTATTTTTTCCCGGCTCCGATTTATTACTTTGAAAGCTCCGCTTCCAAAGTAAATATTATTATAATCGCCCGTTCCTCGCCGCTTACGCGGCAACCGGACCGGATGCGAAAAATTCCCATGCGCATGGGAATTTAATATATAACTATTGAATTGAGATCAAAAATTTGGTATTATTAATTATTAATAAAATATAAGGTAGCACCGCATAATGCGGCAAGAGCAGATAGCGAGAGAAAATGGGTCCTGATGACGGCACTTTTTCGCAGGAATACTTTGTGTATTGCAAGAAAAAGTGACTAAATCTGGGCACATTTTATCCGGTAGTTGCCGCAGGCGTATTATGCGGCGGTGCCTTATGATTTTCCGGATAATTGTAGCACTGCGCCAATGAAATATCAATC
>JAZUJF010000136.1:0-7029 GCA_045642585.1 Candidatus Limivicinus sp. | reverse complement strand
GGCATCTACCGGATAAAATGTGCCCTTATTTAGTCACTTTTTCTTGCAATACACAAAGTATTCCTGCGAAAAAGTGCCGTCATCAGAACCCATTTTCTCTCGGCATCTGCTCTTGCCGCATTATGCGGTGTTGCCTTAAATCCGCCTTAAAATAAACCGATATAAAAACTCATACGGATCACTTCAGAAGATTACACAACATCCGGTTTCCATAATATTTTTTCTGAACGATCTGAAAAAATAATGTTTGCATTTATAAGTATTGATGCCTATAATGATGAATAGTGAGCGTTTGACAAGCTCAAAACCATTGAAAAAGAATGAAGGGATATTATGGGTTTTGCAAAAAGCATCCTGACTCCGGCGCTGATGAATATCATGATACTGAAAGGCAATATGAGCCTCAGGGCCATGGAGAGGAGTGCCAAGGATCCTTTGAAGGACAACGAGAAGCTGCTCTATAAAATACTCAGGGCAAACCGCAGCACTGAGTACGGCAGGCTTCATCACTTCGCGGACATCCGTTCCATTGAGGAATACCGCGCCAATGTGCCTCTTTCTACATATGACGATTATTCCCCATATATAAAAAGAACTATTGACGGGGAGGACAACCTGCTCTGCTCCAGCGAGATACTGGGCTATTCCAGGACCTCCGGCTCCTCCGGCGTACCCAAGTATATTGCCACCACCAAGGCGTCTTTGAAGGCATATACAAGCTACACATGGACCCGCGCTCTGGCTCTGGCGAATGCAAGGCTCAAACAGGAGGGCAAGCGCTATAAGCCCGGCAGAGGAATGTTCTGCTCGCCGGCCATGAATACGTTCCTGCCCAACGGCATGGTCTGCAGCAATATCGCCGAGGTGGGCGCCCGTCACTACGGTCTGATCTATCCTTATATTCTCACCATGCCCACCAAAGACCTCTTCGCTCTGGATGACGGCGACTATCTTTACAGTATGTTCCGCTTTGCCCTTGAGGACGAGGATACGGGCTTCATCTTCTCCGTGTTTTACAGCGTGAATGTCAGCCAGATGACGTATCTGAAGAACAACTGGCGGGTCATCGTCGATGACATGGAGAAGGGTATCATCAGCCCCTCCGTTAACATGAAGCCGGAGCTCAGGCAGAAGTATGCAAAGCTCCTGCGCCCCATGCCTCAGCGCGCCGCATATCTGAGAAAGCAGTTTGAGCAGGGCTTTGACAGCACTATCCTTATCCGCCTGTGGCCCAATCTCGTCATGCTCAGCGGCATAGGCAACGCCTCCTTCCAGGGCGCCGCCGACAGGATGAGGCAGATGTCCGAGGGCATTCCCCTTGACTTCTCCATCTACGGCTGCTCCGAGGGACTGTTTGCCGCCTGCTATCAGCTGGAGGACTGCCGTATGCAGATGCTCACCGACAGCTGCTTCTTTGAGTTCATTCCAGAAAACGATGAGGACGGCACTGTCCTCACCATTGACCAGCTGGAGCTGGGCGGGAGATACGAGGTGGTTGCCACCACTCAGGCCGGCCTTTACCGCTACCGCATGAAGGACATCATTGAGGTCGTGGACTTCCGCGACAGGACGCCCCTCATAAACTTCGTCTACCGCCGCGGTCAGCTTCTGAACCTGTCAGGGGAAAAGTTCACCGAGGAAGATGCCAGAACGACCATATCCACGCTCGAAAAGGCCCATAATTTCACCATTAATAACTGGATATTCTATCAGGATGACAGCGTTAGCCCCAGCCGCTACGTACTGCTGACCGAGTGCGAGGATGCTGTGCTCACCGACGACATGATCGACGAGATAGAGGAGATCATCGGCCGCTTCTGCAAGCGTTATCCCGACCAGAGAGCAAAATACTTTATCAGCCGGCTGAAGCTCCAGACCCAGACCCCCGGTACTCATGAGGCATGGCGGGAGAAGTGCACCGAGGCCGGTGCCTACCGTTTCCAGGTGAAGCCGGTCCACTCTCTGGACAACGACGCCAAGCGGGAGTTCTTCCTCAGCCGGATAGAGGACTGATGGATTTTCCGGATATTTCCATAAAAAATTTTAATATTTCCCAATTCTGATTGACAATATATAACAGCAGCTTTATACTACTGTGCAGTAATTAATACTATGCCGCATTTTGCCACAGCGAAAGCACAGGCATATATTGAAATCTACACTGTATTGTTAAGGAGACTGTTATGAAAAGAACGACCAGAATTGTATCGATGCTCCTTACTGTCGTAATGCTTGTTTCCCTTATGGGGATCGAGGCGTTCGCGGCAACAGAGGAAGAGATGATGCAGGAGAAGTTTTCCCAGGGCACGGGCTATGTTGCCATCGGCGACAGCTTTACCCGCGGCTACGGTGCTTCAGATCACTTCCTGGATCAGATCTACAACAACGAATACCCCGAGAGAGCGGCTGATGCCCGCAATGTTGACGGCTCATACCCGAACCTGATCGCCGAAGCCTTCGGGTTATACGCGCCGGACGACATCAGGGATACAACGGCTCGGTTCTGGCCTCTTTGCCACGATGCCGTTTCCGTTGCGTACATTCTTGACCTTCTGGGCATCGACGACGGATACCGTGATGAAGAGTATACATATAAGTTCGGCACATTGAGAAGACGCTACGGCACTGACCTGCTGTACTATGCCTCCCCTGAGAGCTACACTCTTGACGGTGATGTGTGCTGCGGTTACACAGGCGAGGTCATGGGCGTGCGCGATATGCTGAATAATGCAAGCCTCATTACCGTCGGTCTGGGTCAGGCTGATGTTGTATACAAGGCGATGGTCCTTCACTTCAGTCAGATCGACCTTGACGATACCGAAAACCTCCCCTTCGCTGTTTCCGAGTTTATAGACATACTCTATGGGTATTTTGAATACTGGAAGGGCGCGTATCCTCTCCTGCTGGACTACATCAAGGAGAACAACCCCGACGCGACTGTCGTTCTGGTCGGAGCTATGAATCCCGTTCAGAATGCCACTCTGACGGAAGATGTGCTCATGCCCATAGGCGGTGCTATAAGCATCATCATGGATCTGATGAACGATTACACCCGCGAAATGGCCCAGCGGTACGGATACCTGTTCGTTGACATCACCAATATTGAGACCCCCTCCTCCGAGGAGGAGATGAGCGTCGGTGAGATAATGGCTATCGACGATGATGTTGAGTTCTCACTGGTGGCTCACCCCTCTCCGACCGGCTATGCCCAGATCGCCGATATGATAATCAACGCGCTTGAGCAGGAGGAACACAGGAGCTTTATCGACAAGACCACCATCAGGCTCAACCTTGGCCGCTTCGATAAGCTGGACTATGTCATGCTGGACGGAAAACTGCTCAACAGCAGTCAGTACAGTATGGAGGGCAATGTTCTCACCATCAAGACCCTCAGAACAAACGCCTCCTCTCTTACAGTGGCGGTGAGAAACGGGGCAGATCTGGCAGTCAGCGTTTACCGCCTCTCGTTTGAGCGCAGCACCGGCTATTCCGCTTACAGACTCTACACCACAAACAGTGTTGTCTCCGTGGTGAAATCTGTTATCAATGTAGCCAAGAGCGTGGCCGGCAAGGTCGCCGCCGGCATCACAGGCCTGTTCAGGGGCAGAACCGCGTAATATGTATGCGGTGTTATCAAGGAAGTAATTTCATATTGCCCTTTGACACATGGGACGGCTCTGCGCGTCCGCCCGTCATACGATCCGCAAACCCGCTTTCGGCTCAAACTGAAAGCGGGTTTGTTCTGTTCCCCATAAGCCCGGCCTTGGAAATATCTGATACCAGTCTCCCATAAAACGCTTTAAAAGCGTTTTATAGCGCTAAAGGCGCGTCGGAGACTGCATGATACGGGATTTGCGGCTCTTGCCGCAAATCGGAATCGTGCCGGGGGCACACTTCCTTTTCAATAAAATTAAAGAATTTTATTGAAAAACAGTATGACATCGCCGCGGGGGTTTATTAAAATCCATTAAAACAGAAGTTTTTTTCCTCAATTCCGGTTGACAATCCATAACAGCTGTCTTATACTGCATATAGTCATTTGCTGATGTGTCGGCGTCAGCATACGCATATGTCGAAAATCGGAATTGTATCATTAAATTAAGGAGAGCATTATGAAAAGAACGACCAGAATACTTTCGCTTATCCTCGCGGTCGTCATGCTTATTTCCGTTATGGGGATTCAGGCGTTCGCGGAGGGTTCACCCGCATATGAGCAGGAGGGCTTCACCTATGTTGCCTTCGGTGACAGCTATTCCAGAGGAATGGGCTGCTCAGACACATGGGAAGAGGATACCGAGCTTGACTACGGATGGTATGAGCATCAGAGCCGCTGCGTCCCCGGAGCATATCCCACTCTGGTGGCACAGGCGCTTGAGGGATGCGTTTACGAGTCTGCCAATAACTACCTTGATGATCCTGACTGCACCTTCTGGCCCCTTATTCAGAACGGGCAGAGAATAGCCGGTGTTCTGGACGGTCTGGGCATTGACGATGGGTACTACGATGAGGAGTTCTATCATCAGCCCACCAGAGGCCATAATCGGCGCTACAACAAGTTCGTCAGATATTTCGGCAACCCTGACAGCTCTATGGGTCCCAACGGCGAGACATGGGGCGAATACGGCACTGTGTACGATGCCCGTGAGCTCATTGCAAAGGCAGACCTTATCACTCTCCAGCTCGGTATGGCCGACTGCCTCAACAGACCCGTATATGCCGCCGCCGAGGAGTATCTGGGCGGAGACCTGAATTTTGACGATGCCGATACCGAGACCATTCTGGCATTTGTCGCCGCCGTTGTGGAGAATATGTATGAGGGCTATGAGTATTTCCTGAACGCATACCCCCTGCTCCTTGACTACCTGACCGAGACCAATGAGGACGGCGAGATAGTCATCATGACAGCCGCAAACCCCGCCTTCGGCATTAACCTCTCCGAGGAATATCTCATCCCCATAGGAACAGCCTTCTCCGGCATCACCATTGCCATGAACGAGCATATTCGTGACTGGGCAGACGAGTACAATCTTATCTTTGTTGATATCTCCAATGTTGAGACCAGTGCCACCGAGTATGACTGGACGCTGATCGATGACATTATGGACGGCAAGGCCGAGGTCGGTACTCACCCCTCTCCCAACGGCCATAAGCAGATCGCCCGCATGATCCTCTCCGCGTATGAGAACAGACATAAGCCCGCCACCAGAGATATCGTTGTCGATCTGGGCCGTCTGGACAGAGTCAGCTATGTTATGGTCAACGGCGTTCTTGTAAAGAACTACAAGGTGGAGGACTGCACTCTCACCATCCCCAACAAGAGCAAGCTGGCAAATAATCTGACCGTCGCCGTTATTGAGAAGAACGGCAAGGTGGCTGCCCGAACATATCAGCTGGTATACCACCGGGGCGAGGGCTACTCCGCCTACCGGATATACTCCACGAACGATGTTGTGAAGGTCGTCACAAGTCCTGTCACCAATCTGCTCAATCTGGGCGGCAAGGTGGCCTCCAAGCTCACAAGCACCGTAACAAGCCTCTTCAAGAAGTAATTTCACGCCTTAACGCACCGTCCCGACAGCATACTCGCTGTCGGGACGGTTTTTGCTTACCCGGCAAAACGGTCCGTTCCGAATATTAACGAAAAGCTATACATAATGCTGGAAATCAACAGAAATTCCAAATCGGTCGGCTGAAGCTCCGGACCCGGATCCCCTCAAGCCGGATAGAGAACAAATAACTGCCCCCCAGTTTTTTCCAATGGCAAAATACATTTTTTAACAAAAATTAATACAGATTCTTCCATTTGCCGTTGACAATCCATAACGGCTGTCTTATAATGCATATAGTCATTTGCTGATGTGTCGGCATCAGCATACGCATATGTCGAAAATCGGTAAAAATATTATGATGAGGAGAGCACTATGAAAAAAGCGACAAGAATCCTATCGATGATCCTTGTTGTCGTCATGCTCGTTTCCCTTATGGGGCTTGAGGCGTTCGCGGCAACAGAGGAAGAGATGATGAAGGAGAAGTTTTCCGAGGGCACGGGCTATGTTGCCATCGGCGACAGCTTTACCCGCGGCTACGGTGCCTCGGATCACTTCCTGGATCAGATCTACTTGAACGATGACCCCGCGACTGCGTATATTGGCCGCAATGTTGACGGCTCATACCCCAACCGGGTCGCCGAAGCCTTCGATTTGTTCGCACCGCCAGACCTCAGGGATACAGATGCCAAGCTCTGGCCTCTTTGCCACGATGCCGTTTCTACCGCATTCATCCTTGACCTTCTGGGTATCGACGACGGATTCTACGATGATGAGTTTACTCATGCATACAGCTATTCGGTCAGACGCTATAATACCGACCTTCAGTTGTACGGCTGCCCTGAAAGCTTCACAGAGGACGGTCTGGGCAGATACGGCGAAACGGGCGAGATCATGAGTGTCCGCGATATGCTGGACAATGCGAGCCTCATTTCCATCGGTCTCGGTCAGACTGATGTTATTTACAAAGCACAGGTCCTTTACTTCAACAATATAGACCTGACTGATACCGAAAACCTCCCCACCGCTGTTTCCGAGCTTTTGGACGTACTCTATGAGTACTATGAATACTGGAAGGGCGCATATCCTCTCCTGCTGGACTACATCAAGGAGAACAACCCCAACGCAACGGTCGTTCTTGTGGGAACTATGAATCCCATTCAGAATGCCACCCTGTCGGAAGATGTGCTCATGCCCATAGGCGGTGCTATCAGCATCATCATGGATCTGATGAACGAGTTCACCCGCGAAATGGCCCAGAAGTATGGCTATCTGTTCGTTGACATCTCCGATGTTGAGACTCCCTCCTCCGAGAATGAGATGAGTGTCGGTGAGATACTGTCTATCGAAGACAGTATTGAGTTCGCGCTGATGGCTCACCCCACTCCCACCGGCTATGCCCAGATCGCCGATATGATGATCGACGCGCTTGAGCAGGAGGGACACAAGCCCTTTGCCGAAAAGACCACCATCAGCCTCAACC
>JAZUJF010000135.1:0-2703 GCA_045642585.1 Candidatus Limivicinus sp. | reverse complement strand
CTACAGGATGTATGTCAACGAGCTGATGGAGCGGCAGAAGCTGAGTCTGGAGGAGAGCGAGGAGATCAATCAGCGCCTCAACCAGAAGCTGCAGCAGCTGGACGATGCCATCAGCGATGTGAGCCGTCTCGCCTCTCAGCTGACCGACTACCCCGCCCTTGCGCTGACAGCCGTTTCTGCCGTGACCGCAAAACGCTTCGATATTATCTATGTGGATGCCAACACCTTTATCATCGTGGTGATGCTCTCCAACAACACCGTGAAGAACAAGCTGGTGCATCTGCCTGTGAGTGTGACCGAGCACATGGTACAGCGCCTGTCCTCCCTCTTCAATTCCGGCTTTACCGGGATCACCGACGATCAGATCACGCCGATGCTGATAAACTCCACCGAGCGAGCCGCGGACGACACCATGGGGCTCACCTCCGTGATCGCCGCATTTGTCATTGAGGTGCTGTCGTCGGCAAAGACGCCGTCATCCTTCGTCACCGGCGAGAACAGGCTTCTGAACCTGCCGGAGTACCGTGACCCCCACAAGGCTCACAGGCTGATGAGCTATCTGTCCGGCGGGGGGAACATTCTTCCTCCGGGCGAGAGCGTCCCCTTAAACGAGGAGGTCAGAGTTCTCATCGGCCCCGAGAATGTGGCCGAGGAGCTGAAGGATTCCAGCGTTGTGATCGCCTCCTATGATGCGGGCGACAACACAAGAGGTCTTATCGGCGTGGTAGGCCCTACCAGAATGGACTATTCCGCCGTAGCCGCGAAGCTGAGTTTTCTCGCCGCGGGTCTTTCAAAGAGACTGGGCGGCGGCGATGCCCCGCCTGAGGGTATGCACAACAAACTGATAATCAAGGGAGACGATCTGAATGAGCAGAGATAAAAAGCAGAAAGCCGCCGAGGCCGAAGAAAAGAAAGAACAGCAGGCCAAAGAGGAAGAAATAAAGGAAGAACCCAAGGCCGGGGAAGCAAAGGAAGAAGAACCCGATGAAGAGAAAAAAGAGGAGAAAAAGCCCGCGTACAGCGATGATTATCTCCGTCTTCTGGCCGAATATGACAACTACCGCAAGCGCACCTCCAAGGAAAAGAGCGATATCTACACCGATGTCAAGGTGGAGACCCTTCGCAAGTTCCTGCCGGTTTATGATAACCTTGAGCGCGCACTGGCCGCCCCCACCGAGGATGACGCCTACCGCAAGGGCGTTGAGATGATAATGACCCAGTTCAGGGACACCATGGATAAGCTGGGCGTCAAGGAGATAGAGAGCATGGGCAAGACCTTTGACCCCAATCTCCATAACGCGGTGATGCACGTAGACGACGAGACCAAGGGCGAAAATGAGATCGTCGATGTGTTCCAGAAGGGCTTCATTCTGGGCGAGAAGGTCGTCAGAGTGGCCATGGTAAGAGTGGCGAATTAGTTTATTAATCAATTGATCGGTCGGTTAACTCACGGACTTGTCCGTTTGTTATATAAATCAGTTTAAAAAATACAACGAATATAAAGGAGAACACAAAAATGGGTAAAATCATAGGTATAGATCTCGGTACCACCAACAGCTGCGTAGCAGTTATGGAGGGCGGCGAGGCCGTCGTTATCGCAAACGCAGAAGGCGCACGCACCACTCCGTCCGTTGTCGCTTTTGCGGCAAAGAACGGCGAGCGTATGGTAGGTCAGGTCGCAAAGCGTCAGGCTATCACCAACCCCGACCGCACCATTTCCTCCATCAAGCGCGAGATGGGCAGCAATTACAAGGTCAACATCGACTCCAAGGCATACACTCCTCAGGAGATCTCCGCAATGGTCCTTCAGAAGCTGAAGGCAGATGCAGAGGGATATCTGGGTCAGACTGTCACCGAGGCAGTTATCACCGTTCCCGCATACTTCACCGACGCTCAGCGTCAGGCCACCAAGGATGCCGGTAAGATCGCCGGCCTTGAGGTCAAGCGTATCATCAACGAGCCTACCGCCGCGGCTCTGGCATACGGCCTCGACAAGGAGACCGAGCAGAAGATCATGGTCTACGACCTGGGCGGCGGCACCTTCGATGTATCCGTGCTGGAGATCGGCGACGGCGTTATCGAGGTTCTGGCAACCGCAGGCAACAACCGTCTGGGCGGCGATGACTTCAACGCCTGCATCACAAAGTATCTGGTGGACGAGTTCAAGAAGGCAGAGGGCATTGACCTGAGCGCCGACAAGGTCGCTATGCAGCGTCTGCGCGAGGCCGCCGAGAAGGCAAAGATCGAGCTGTCCGGCGTGACCACCTCCAACATCAATCTCCCTTACATCACCGCCGACGCCACCGGCCCCAAGCATCTCGACATGACCCTGACCCGCGCAAAGTTCAACGAGCTGACTCATCACCTGGTCGAGATGACCATGGGTCCTGTAAAGCAGGCTCTGTCCGATTCCGGTCTCAGCCCCAATGAGATCACCAAGGTTCTGCTGGTTGGCGGCTCCAGCCGTATCCCCGCAGTTCAGGAAATGGTCAAGTCCCTCACCGGTAAGGAAGGCTTCAAGGGCATAAACCCCGACGAGTGTGTTGCTATCGGCGCCGCGATTCAGGGCGGCGTTCTCTCCGGCGACACCAAGGGTATGGTCCTGCTGGATGTCACTCCTCTGTCTCTGGGTATCGAGACTCTCGGCGGCGTCTGCACCAGGCTTATCGAGCGCAATACCACTATCCCCGTGAGAAAGAGCCA
>JAZUJF010000134.1:0-3533 GCA_045642585.1 Candidatus Limivicinus sp. | reverse complement strand
GTGCTCATAACTCATGAGCACTCCGATCATATTTCCGGGCTGAAAATGCTGATAAAGCACCACTCTCTTCCGATTTATGCACCGCACACTGTGGCAAACAGAATAATCGGTCAGATTCCCGATGCGCAGCGGTTTATGAACATCATCGTCCCCGGCAGGGAATTTTGTATCGGTGATATGACTGCCCGATGTTTCCACACTCCCCACGATACCGACGAGAGCGTAGGTTACAGAGTTTCCTGCGGAGGAGTATTTGCCATCGCCACGGATATGGGTCATGTGACAAGAGAGGTGGAGGAAAACCTTCTCCATGCCGACGCCGTTGTTATTGAGGCAAATCACGACGAGGAGATGCTCAGATACGGCCCCTATCCTGTTTATCTCAAGCGGCGAATACTCTCCGACAGGGGACATCTGTCCAATGAGTGCTGTGCAGAGCTTGCCCGAAAGCTGTCCGGGAGCGGTACCGGGAAGATCATTCTGGGGCATATCAGCAAGGAGAACAATACTCCGGAAAAAGCCATGAGTGTTGTCCGCGGGGCTCTTGATGGCTATAACGGTGAACTTTATTGCGCACCCAGCGACGGATTTCTTACTTTTTCGATAGGGGAGAGCGTGTAAAATGCTCAGTGTAAAGCTTGTTTGCGTTGGAAAAATGCGTGAGCGTTTTTATATCGACGCATTTGAGGAATACAGAAAGCGGCTTCAGACACTTTGTAAATTCGAGCTGGAAGAGGTCACGGAGCAGCGTCTTTCCGATAACCCCTCGGAAAAAGAGATAATCTCTGCCCTTGAACGGGAGGCAAATGACATTTTAAGACTTGTACCTAATGACGCATATGTGGTATCATTATGTGTCGAAGGAAAGCAGATGCCCTCCGAGGGTATGGCGCGGCTCATATCCGACAGAGCAGAGTCAGGAAAGCCCAGGCTGTGCTTTATTGTGGGAGGCTCCTTCGGCCTCAGCGATACCGTAAAAAAGCGCAGCGATCAGAGGCTCAGTATGTCACAGATGACATTTCCTCACCATCTGGCCAGAGTGATGCTGGCCGAGCAGATATACAGGGGTTTCAAAATCAACGAGGGCTCCCGTTACCATAAATAACGCAATAGGAGATAACAGAATGAATGACAGGATAGAATGGGGAAGAGCGCAGAACGATTTATTTGACCGTTGGCCCAAAAATGAGAAGGGCGAGCCGGTAGAGCCGGTGCTCCTCTGCAACAGGCAGAGCCCCGACATGGTGGATGAGATCACCATTAATATGCTTGAGGCGTATGGCATACCCTGCATCAGGAAATATCCCGGCGACGGGGGCTTCGCCAAGGTAGTTCTGGGGATGAGCGGAGAGGGCTCCGACATTTATGTTCCCGAGACCATGCTTGAGGACGCTGTCAACCTTATGAACAGCACTCCCGAGGCGATAGACACAGTGGATTGATTCTATTTTCCGCAAATAATTCATAATTGAAAGGATGAATTATAATGGCAAAGAATTACAAAGAGGAGTATCAGCATTGGCTGGACAGCCCCGCTCTCAGCGAAAAGGAGTGGGAGGAGCTTGATTCCATCAAGGACGACGAAAAAGAGATAGAGAACCGCTTTTTCGCGCCTCTGGAGTTCGGTACTGCCGGACTTCGCGGCACAATGAAGGTGGGTCTGCACCACATGAACATCCATATCATCCGTCATGCGACTCAGGCGTTTGCGAATGTCATTGCCTCTGACGGCGAGGAGGCGAAGCGTAAGGGCATAGTCATTGCCCATGACTGCCGCCTCAACGGTGAGCTGTTCTCGAAGGAGGCGGCCTGCGTCATGGCCGCAAACGGTATCCATGTCCGTTTCTTCGATGCTCTTCGCCCCACTCCGGAGCTTAGCTTTGCGGTGCTGCATTACGGCACTACCGCCGGACTCAATGTGACTGCCAGCCATAACCCCAAGGAGTATAACGGCTATAAGGTCTACTGGTCTGACGGCGCCCAGCTTCCTCCTCAGAAGGCGTCCGCGATCGCCGAGCAGATGGAGAGGATCGACATCTTTACCGGGTTTAAGACCTGCGATTTTGACGAGGCTGTGAAGTCCGGCATGATCGAGATCATCGTCGAGGAGACCGATAAGCTCTTTATGGACAAGGTCATGAGCATGGCCATAGATAAGGAAGTCGTAAAGGAAGTGGCCGACGATTTCCGCGTTGTCTACACTCCCTTCCACGGCTGCGGCTATAAGATGGTGCCCGAAGCTCTCACGAGACTGGGTGTGAAGCATATCTACCCCGTGCCCGAGCAGATGGTAATTGACGGAAGCTTCCCCACTGTGGTCTCTCCCAACCCGGAAAATCCCGAGGGCTTCTATCTGGCCGTTGATCTGGCAAAGAAGGTCAATTCCGACCTTATTATCGGCACGGACCCCGACTCCGACAGAATAGGCGTCATGGTTCGCACCGGCGACGATGAGTACAAGGTCATCACCGGAAACCAGATGGGTGTTCTGCTGCTTGACTACATCATCCGCGCAAGAAAGGCTACCGGAACTCTGCCCGAGAATCCCGGCACCATGTGCTCCATCGTATCCACCGGAATGGCCAGAGCCGTTGCGGAGAAGAACGGTGTACACTTTGAGGATACCTTTACAGGCTTCAAGTTTATGGCCGAGCGTGTCGCTGCGTGGGAAGAGGCAAAGAGCTATAATTACATCTTCGCCTTTGAAGAGAGCTACGGCTATATGATGGGCGATTATGTCCGTGATAAGGACGCTGTCACCGCCGCGATGATGGTGGCGGAGATGGCCGCCTCATACCGCAGGCAGGGCATGACACTGTACGATGCCGTAAACGCTCTATATGAGAAGTACGGATACT
This sequence comes from Candidatus Limivicinus sp., assembly GCA_045642585.1. Classification (GTDB taxonomy): domain Bacteria; phylum Bacillota; class Clostridia; order Oscillospirales; family Oscillospiraceae; genus Limivicinus. The sequence goes on along the minus strand of JAZUJF010000134.1, from coordinate 675 downwards.
TCAAGGAGAAGACCCTGAATCTGGTAATGCCCGGCCTTGACGGTATTCAGAAAATGCAGAGCCTGATGGCCTCCCTCCGTGCCCAGCCTCCCAGGGAGATCGGCGGGCAGGAAGTGCTGCAGCTTCGTGATTATTCCGACGGCAGCATTTATGTGACCGGTCTCGGCAAGGTCGGCACCACTCCCTTCTGGGGCTCCAATGTTCTGTTTTTTGAGCTTCAGGACGGCAGCAGCTTTATCATCCGTCCCTCCGGCACCGAGCCCAAGATCAAGATCTATCTGCTTGTCAGAGGCGGAAGCGATGCCGAGTGCGATGAAAAGCTCAGAAAGTACAACGACTTTGCTGAGTCTCTCGGAAAATGAATATCCTTCCGGAACTGTTCCTTACCTTTGCAAAGGTTGGAGTCATGACCTTCGGCGGAGGATATGCCATGCTGCCTATCCTCCAGCGGGAGGTCGTTGAAAGAAAACAATGGGCATCCGAGGAGGAGCTTATGGACTATTATGCCGTGGGTCAGTGTACTCCCGGCGTAATTGCTGTCAATACGGGAACATTCATAGGCAGAAAGCAGGCCGGAATACCCGGAGCTGTGGCGGCAACTGCGGGAGTTGTTTTCCCCTCGGTGGTCATCATAACGGTAATTGCCGTCCTGCAAGTCGGAGGCCAAGCGGGCTT
>JAZUJF010000133.1:0-11035 GCA_045642585.1 Candidatus Limivicinus sp. | reverse complement strand
TTCCTCCTGAGAATACACCTTATTGAAGCGCTCCAGCACGATATTCAGGGAATCCATGCGGCTCACACAGCGCAGACGCTCGATGATCTCACGGTCAAAGTAAATGCCTAGCCTGTCGGCAAGCTTCTTCCACGCCAGGTAGTGGTATTCATCTGTGGAGCATATTACTCCGTCGAGATCAAATATTACTGCTTTGATCATTTTATTCAGTTCCTCGCTGTTTGTACGGAATATTCCGGGCGATCCTTAGAAAGATCAACCACATCGCTGTAAAGCTTCACCTGAACGCTCTCGCCGCATACAAGACGCACCGTGGTCATATCCCGGCGCACATTTACCTCGATAAGATTTCCGTGATAATTGATGCAGAAGCGGTATCCGCGCCATGCCTCCGGTACGAAGGGGTCAAAGCTCAGACCGGACTGGGATATCTCCATTCCCGCAAAGCCGTTGACGATGCCCATGTAGCTGCCGCCCATATTGGCGGAGTGGATGCCGTCACCGGTGTTGCCGTGGCGGTTTTCCAGATCTGTCTTCAGACTGTCGCCGAAATAGCTCCATGCCTTGTCGTGGAGACCGAGACGGGAGGCCACAATGCTGAACACACACTGGGACAGTGAGGAGTCATGAGTGGTGATCTTCTCATAATACTCAAAGGAGCGAAGCCTGGTCTCAGGGCTCTCATCACAGTCAAAGAGCAGATATGCCAGAATGGTATCGGCCTGCTTGCACACCTGATAGCGGTACAGATGCAGAGGGTGATAGTGGAGCAGGAGGGGGTAGTTTTCCTTTGGCGTCCCCTCAAAATCCCATACGGGCTTGGAGAGAAATGAATCATCCTGAGGGTTGATCCCAAGCTTCCCGTCGTAGGGCATCAGCATCAGCTCTGCGGCTTTATTCATCAGAGAAAGCTCATCGGCGGTAACGCTGAGACGCTTTGCAAGCTCCGGCCACTTATCGCCCAGAACATCGGGCATTTTCAGCGCCCAGCGAAGATTGTATCTGGCGCAGGCGTTGGTGTAATAGTTGTTGTTTACGATACAGGTGTACTCGTCAGGTCCTGTCACATCGTTTATGACAAAATGACCCTCATGGAAGTTGCCGACATCCATCCAGAGTCTCGCTGTCTCAATAAGCAGCTCTGCGCCCTCGGAGGCCATGTACTCCTTATCGCCGGTGGACAGATAGTAGCGCACTACGGCGCAGGCTATGTCACCGTCAATGTGGTACTGAGCCGTGCCGGAGGGGAAATAGCCGGAACATTCGCGGCCGGAGATAGTACGCCAGGGGAACAGCGCGCCCTTGGCATGACCCAGCATACGGGCGTTTTCTCTCGCCTCGGGGAGGGCGTTGTACCGGTAGCCCAACAGCTTCCTCGCAAGCTCGGGGCTCGTGTAGGTCAGGAAGGGCAGAACATAGATCTCTGTATCCCAGAAATAGTGACCCTCATAGCCCTCACCGGACAGACCCTTGGAGGCCACGGAGCCGACTCCGTCATCACCGCAGGACTGAAGAAGCTGGTACTGGTTGAAGAGAGTGGCAATACTGCTGTCATCGTCGCAGTCTATCTCCATTCCGGCGCTGCGCCAGAAGGCGTCAAGATACCTGCGCTGGGCATCGTAGAGACTCTCCACAGTGCCGAACACTCTGCCCATGACGGACTTTGCCTCTCCGACGCAATCCTTACTTCGCAGAGAATCGACCGTAACGCTGTACTTGACAAATGAGACCGTCTCGTTCTCTGTGACAGGCACGGAGGCACGCATGGAATAACAGTGAGCCTCGGGAGAATAGTCCAAAGTCTCCTTTGCACGCTCCGGCATATCGTACATGACAGCGGAGCACACTTCGAGAGCACTTCTTGAGGTGCGGGCAGTCAGATATGTCGCGCCTCCGCACACCTGATGGGATCCCTTGACCAGCAGCATACCGCACGCATCGCCAAGACGGGGATCGTTGGGGTTGGAGTAATTCTGCGCAAGACCGCAGTGGGTCGAGTATATCTCCACTGTACCGGAGAAATTCTTCGGGGTGATGAACAGCTGCAGGGTGAATACATTCTTTTCTTCAAAGCTGGCCATTCTCAGAAAGCGGAGCTCGGCCTCTTTCCCGGAGGGGGAACACCACAGAACTGTGCGCTCTGTGGTGCCCGCATCCATGTCGAGACTGCGCGTAACAGACAGGACTTTTCCGGAGAACATGGAAAATTCTTCGCCGTCAAAGCTGAGCTTAACGGTCTGGACATCAGCAATATTCAGCATGGTGTCCTTTTCTTCTATTAGGTTACAGAGACTTTCGGCCTGATTCATGGGTATGATGTCATAAAAACCGTTTATGTACATACCGCGCATGGTGTCATATTCCTGAGGCACACCCTCTTCAAGACAACCGCGCACGCCCAGATAGCCGTTTGCGTTGTGGAACAGAGTCTCATGCAGTCTCAGCGTCTTTTCGTCCGGTGAAAAGTTGCTGATAGAATAAATCTTTTTCAAAACTGTATCCTTTCCGGCATTACCAGACGGAAGATCATCCCTTCACAGCTCCTGCTGCAACGCCCTTGACGATATACTTCTGAGCGCACAGATAGAAAATGATGACCGGGATAATGGTCAGCATCAGAGCCGCCATAGCAAGGTTCCACTCTATGGTGTACTGGCCGAAGAAGGTCTGGGTACCGATGGGGATAGTCATATTCGCGGCGGTTTTCAGTGTAAGGCTGGGCAGCAGGTAGTCGTTCCAGATCCAGATAACATCCAGAATAGCCACGGTGACTATGACCGGCTTCATGGTGGGGAAAACAATGTTCCAGAACAGCTGCCATGTGTTGCAGCCGTCAATAGTGGCTGCCTCCTCCAGAGACTTGGGTATGGAGCCCTTTACAAATCCGTAGCACAGGAAGATACCCATGCCGGCACCGAAGCCCAGATACATGAATATCAGTCCGCCCAGAGTGTCCTTCATCACAAGCACCTTGTTCGTGATCTTGGTGATGGAGTTCATCTCCTGCATCAAGGGCATCATAAGAGTCTGGAAAGGAATGAGCATGGTGAGAATGAGGACGGCGTATATGAACCTGGAGAGCTTGCCGTCGGAGCGGGCCAGCATCCATGCGGCCATGGTGCAGAGGATGATAAGCAGGCCCACACTCACCACGGTGAGAATGAGGGAGTTCTTGAAAGCATTGAGGAAGTCCATGCGCTGCATGGCCTCGAGGTAATAGCTCAGAGAGAAGTTCTTTGGCAGAGCCAGAGCGTTTGCGTACATCTCTTCTCTGGACTTGAAGGAGTTCGTGAGGATGATGTAGATAGGGGCAAGCCAAAGAAGGCTCACGATAATGAGGAAGAAGGATGATATGGCCTTTCTTGTCTTATGCATTATATCTCTACCTCCTTGCTGCTTGTTGTTCTGACCTGAATAAAGGTAATGATCGCAACGATGACGAAGAACACGATGGCCTTGGCCTGACCGAGACCGAAGTGGCTCTGGACGAATATCTCGTTATAGATATTCAGGGAGATCATTTCGGTGGCATTTGCGGGGCCGCCTCCGGTAAGAGAGACGTTCACATCGTATATCTTGAAGCAGTTGGAAAGCGTGAGGAACAGGCAGATGGTGATGGAAGGCATGAGAAGGGGCAGCTTCACATGGATAAATGTCTTCCAGCCGTTTGCGCCGTCTATCTGTGCGGCCTCAAGCACATCGCCGGAGATAGCCTCCAGACCCGCGATATAAATGACCATCATGTAGCCTGCCATCTGCCATGTGGCGACAACGATCATGGCGACAAAGGCAAATCTGGAGTCGGACAGCCAGTTGAAGAACAGGCTGCTGTTGCCGGTGTTCTGGGCAAGCAGAGTCATTCCCTGTCCGAGAACATAGTTCCAGACATAACCGAGAATAAGACCGCCGATAAGGTAAGGCATAAAGAGCATTGCCCGGCCGGGGTTTTTGAACTTTATTTCCGATGTGACCCATACGGCGAAAACCAGAGCAAAGAGATTCACCAGCACCACAGTGATGAGAGTGAAAACAGTGGTCCTGCCCATAGATGCCATAAAGCGGGCATCCTTAAATACATCGATGTAATTCTGCAGGCCCACAAATACCTTTGCAGACTTGGACATACCGTTCCATTCCACGAAGGAATAGGCGATGCCCTGGAAGAACGGGACTATGACCGTGAGCACGAAGGGGATGAGTATAGGCGTGACAAAGAGCACATACCAGCCCTTTTTCAGTTTCATGGGATCAACTCCTTACGATAGCTTTTATAGCTTGCTGTTACGGAAGATGAACTGCGCTCAGGAAAAGGAAAAGGACCGCCGCCAATTACAGCGGCGGTCCGGATATTGTATTACTTGCAGAATGCTGCGTTGATGGCCTCGAGGTACTCGGCCTCGGTCATCTGAGTGGTGAAGAACTGCTCGGTGATAGGAGCAAGGTCAGTGTCGATGATGCCTGCAGGCCACTCGGTGTTGAAGGTCCAGGGCAGAGTGTCGCCGGCTGCAATGGCCTCGGCAACTGCCTGACCGAGAGGATCAAGATTGTCGTTCTTCATGCCGGTGACAACGGGCAGGAAGCCGAACTTGTTCATCATGTAGTCAACGCCGGTCTCGCTGGTGTAGAGCCAGTTCAGGAAGTCCTTTGCAAGCTGCTGCTCCTCTTCGGGGGCATCAGCATTGACACACCACACGGAGGGAACGCCAACGCAGATCTTCTTGTTGCCGTTGACAGGCAGACCGGTCATACCCATCTCAAAGGTGGGGGCGAACTCGCCGATGACGCCGTATGCCCAGTTGCCCTGATGTACCATAGCGGTCTTGCCGGTGGCGAAGTCACCGCAGTTGGTGTCGTAGGTGGCCTCGATGGGGTTGTTCTGGAAAGAACGGATAGCGGAGAGGATCTGTGCGTACTGCTGAAACTCGGGAACGTCAGCGAGCTTGACCTCGCCGGAGAACACCTTCTGGCAGAACGCTACGGGATCGGCCTGAAGTGCGAACGGGAAGTTGAACATATGGCCGGCCAGGAAGTAGGACTCCTTGGACAGACCCAGAGTGGTGAGGTTCTTGCCGTTGGTTTCGATCATCTTGACAAGGGCATCGGTGCCGGTCAGATCAGCGGCATTGACGAGGTCCTTATTGTAAACAAGGCCGAAGCCCTCAGCGGTCATAGCGGTGCCGACGACCTTGCCGTCACGCTTTGCCAGAACGCCGTCAGTCATGTTGGCCACATAGGGGACGCCGCTCAGGTCTGCCAGATAATCCTTGACCTCGGTGATCTCCGCGTCGGAGTTCAGAGTGAACACGGAGGGGCCGGACTCGGAGGACAGGCTGGTCTTCAGGTTGGTGTAGTATTCGTCACCGGCCTGAGCCCATACTTCGACCTCAACACCGGTCTCGGCGGTGTAGGCCGCTGCCATTTCCTTCAGCTGATCGGCGATCTCTGCCTTCTGCTGGAAGAGGGTGATCTTGCCTGCTGCTGCAGGTGCTGCTGCTGCGGGGGCTGCTGCTGCGGGGGCTGCCTGCTGAGCTGCTGCGGGAGCGGGCTCAGTCTTGGCGCCGCATGCGCAAAGGCTCAGCATCATAACTGCGACGAGAACCAGTGCCATTGCTTTTGCAAAACGCTTCATTTCTATTCCTCCATAAAAATAATAAAAAAGTACCGCAGCCATATTATTTATACGGCTACTGCACTAATAATACATTAAAAAAGTAAGCTTGTATATCAAATGCGATAATTTCTATGTGCCGACTAATTTTTATGTTTGAATATTGTGCACATAGTATAGTATTGGGATGATTTTATATAAAACAACAGTAAATTTACTTAATTCTAATATAAAATAATTTGTACTTTACTTACAGAACAGTATGAACGGAGTCACGGATCTGTACTGACGCGGCGATCCTGAAGGTGGAATAATCGTCGCCTCCGCTGAGCACGGAAAGAAGCTGCTGGGCGGCGAGATACCCGCGCTCATAGTTCGGTATGTCCACCGTGGTCAGCCCCAGCTCAGAGGCGAGGCTTGTGCCGTCAAAACCGGTGACGGCGATGTCCTGGGGCACTCTCACTCCGCGTTCTCTGAAAGCCCGCATCGCGCCGATAGCCATATTGTCGTTGGCGCATACAAGCACCTGCGGCATATTTTCCGACAGGAGCAGAAGCTTCGCGGCCTTGTATCCGCTGCGTTCGCGGAAATCACCGAGCAGATAGTTTTTCCGGTTGAAGGGAATATGATGCCTGTCAAGAACATATCTGAATGCCTGAAAACGCTCCTGTGTGTCGGTGGTGTCAAGACCGGCGAGAAACGCGAATGACCTGTAACCCCGCCGTACCAGCTCCTCCATCAGCTCACACATTGCGGAATAATTGTTCACCACAAGGCTTTTTATGTACGGGTGGTCAAGCTCTCTGTCCATGGCCACTATGGGATAATCCCGGGCGGCATTATTGATAAGCAGCTCGTCCGGGCAGTGCATATCCAGCATGATACAGCCGCTTGTTATCTTCTTTGACATAAATCTCTCGCAGGAGCGGGAGGTACAGATGATGAGGTCGTAATCGTTGGCATAGGCGCAGTCACTTATACCCTGAATGATCTTCAGATAAAACTGGCGGTCGAAGTCGGAGAAGTTGAAGAGAATAGTCCGGGTGCCCTTCCCGGAGGCTTCCCGGCGCTTTTCCGAGGTGTCATAGCCCATTTTCTCGCAGAGCTGCAAAATGCGTGCTCTTGTCTCGGCACTGACATTTTTCCGCCCGTTCAGTACATTTGACACTGTGGCCGGGGACACACCCGCCGCCGCCGCGATCTCCTTGATACCCATGACCTTTCCTCCGGTAAATATTAGTAAAACGAGTATAATTTATTTTACTAAAAAAAGCAACAGGAAATCACAGCATTTCTATGCGTGCATATTATGGGCATTACAGGAGTTGCAGTCATTACAGTTATCGCATATCTCATTGGCGAGATCGTCAAGGCTTTCCCGCTGGATAACAAGTGGATTCCGATCATCTGCGGTATCTGCGGCGGCGTTCTGGGCGTGGTAGGTATGTATATCATGCCGGACTTCCCCGCGCATGACATTCTCACCGCCGTTGCTGTCGGCATCGTCAGCGGCCTTGCCGCAACCGGCGCAAACCAGATTATTAAACAGCTCAAGGATTAATGAAAGGGCGGTCTTTACAGGCCGCTCTTATCTTTATTTGCTTTCACTTTAACGATTTAATACGCTATGAAGCAATTTCTGTAGCAATTTTGTGAAAAAATAGCTTTACAAACGACAACTAAAAGTTCACAAATGTAATGAAAGGGTTTACAAGCAAAAACCCCGCAAACCGTTGAAAACACTAAGAAAACAAGAAAAATCCAGCAGTATCAATGACTGCTGGATTTGTTCAAAAAATACGGAGAGTAAGGGATTCGAACCCCTGTGAGGTTGCCCTCTAACGGTTTTCAAGACCGCCCCGTTATGACCGCTTCGGTAACTCTCCGTATCTGCGGGTCATTATACGGCCTTATGCCCTCTGTGTCAAGAGAAAACGCTCATCCCTGTCCAAGCCGTATCATCTCGCGGCGAAGTCTGTCGATTATCCTTTTTTCCAGTCGGCTGATATAGCTCTGCGATATGCCCAGCATATCGGCTACCTCTTTCTGCGTGTAATCCTTTCCGGTGGGGAGACCGAAGCGCAGCATGATGATCTCCTTCTCACGGGGGGAGAGCGTGTCTATGGCCTCCATAAGCATCATCTTCTCCGCGTCGTCCTCCATAGGGCGGGACACCTCGTCATCATCGGTGCCCAGCACATCCGACAGCAGCAGCTCATTCCCGTCCCAGTCGGTGTTCAGAGGCTCGTCAATGGAGACCTCCGTCCGCTGAGAGCCGATCTTCCGCAGATACATGAGAATTTCGTTTTCAATACAGCGGGAGGCATAGGTGGCCAGCTTTATCTTTTTTCCGGAGTTGAAGGTGTTGACGGCCTTTATGAGCCCGATGGTCCCGATGCTTATCAGATCCTCAATATATACTCCGGTATTCTCAAACCGTTTGCATATGTACACAACCAGCCTGAGATTGTGCTCTATCAGCAGCTTCCGGGCGTTTTCATCTCCGTCGTCCAGCAGAAGAATGGCCTGCTCCTCTTCCTCTCTTGGCAGAGGCGCCGGCAGGGTGTCGCTTCCGCCTATATAAAAAACGGGTGGAGGCTCTATGCCCAGTATGCTCATTATCTGCTCGCGGATAAACATCACTTGTGGTTTACATAACATTATACTACTCCTTTTCGATCATACTATTGCGTTGAAACCGTCACCGGAGGCCTTTCTGGATATGGCAACGGTACATTCCGGGGTGCTTTTGCCGTTGAGGATCAGCCTGCGGGGAGTAAATGCCGGAAGCATACCGCTGCCGCCTACCGATGAAAAGGGGATGAGCCTGTAAGCAACGCCCGACTGCGCGTACTGCCCGGCCTCTGAAATAAACTCCACCGCGTCATCAATGTCGGCGAGACTCCCCAGACTCTCACGAATCACCTCCGGTGACAGGAGAATGACCTTTCCGCCTGTGATGGGATCAAGCAGCCGGTTTCCGGTGTCCACCATGGCCCGAAAGGGATAGACATTCCCGCAAAACTCCACTTCTCCCTCCGTAAAGCTCAGCCCCGAAAGTCTGGAACGGGCAACGGACAGCAGGGAGAGAAAGCCATAGCACAGCAGGAACAGCCCGGTCAGCTTCCACAGCTCCACATTCCCCCGGTCAAGCCCCAGAGCGTACATCATTCCTCCGCAGGCGGCAGACAGGACTATGTAGGAGAGAATACATCGCAGAAGCTTTTCCTCTCCGCCGAAGGCCACGATACCCATTATCCCCGCCGCGGCAATGCGGCAGGGCATAAGCCCCAGCCATTCACATCCCGGGAGAAAAACGGCTACGGAATACGCGCCCCCGAGCATCGCCGCCAGCAGATACCGTTTACGCTTCATAGTAAGCGCGCAGAATCTTGCCGTCAGCAGGCACAGCAGATAATCCGTCAGCAGGTCGAAGAGAAACAGACTGTCAACATAGATTATTTCCATGGCCTGATGATACCATTTTCCGGATGCGTAATTTGTCACAGACAGTAGCGGCACAGATTACAAACAAATCATTAATTCGCCCGGATGGGAGCAATTTGGAATTGTCAAAACGAAAGCTCTGTGGTAAAATGCTGTGTTGTATGAGATAATGAGGAAAGTGGGAGCCGACTGATGTGGTTCTGGTTTTCGATAATCGCGCTCCTGTGCTGGAGCGGGTCTGATTTGTTCTCCAAGATCGGCTGTCAGGATGAGGCGGACAGATACGCTTATCTGAAAATGGTGACCGCTGTGGGCGCGGTAATGGGCATCCATGCGGCCTGTGAGATATTCATAGGCGGCACGGTGATAACAGCGGAAGTTATGTTAACCTACCTCCCGGTCAGCCTTCTGTATATATCCTCAATGGCTGTGGGCTATCTGGGCCTCAGGTACATTGAACTGAGCATTTCTTCGCCTATCTGCAACTCCTCGGGCGCCGTGGTGGCGGTGCTGATACTGTGTACAAAGGGAATAGGCGAGGAGCTTCCGCCAATGGCGCTGGCGGCGGTCGCACTGGTGTGCATAGGCGTCGTGGCACTCGGCATCACCGAATCCAATGAGGACGAGGAGATACGCCGTGCCCGTCAGGAAAAGGCCAATCGCCGCTATGCCAAGAGCTGGCTTGCGATAATCCTTCCGGTGGTGTACTGCCTGCTGGATGCGCTGGGCACCTTTGCCGACAGCATAGTTCTGGAGACACTGGACGAGACCGAGGCAAACTGCGCCTATGAGCTGACCTTCCTGACGGTTGGCATTGCGGCGGCGGTATATGTACTGGGCGTCAAAAAGCAGAAGCTCTTTTTCCGCCGGGAGGCGCCCAAATATGCCGGCGCCGTGTTTGAGACGGCGGGGCAGTTTGCGTACATATATGCTCTGGCGGACTCGGAGCACGCGGCCTTTGCCGCACCTGTGATCTCATCCTACTGTGTGCTTTCGGTGCTGTGGGGACGGCTCTTCCTCAGGGAGAAGCTTTCTTTGAAGCATTATCTGTCCATACTCACGGTGGTTATCGGAATAGTTATTCTGGGAATACTTGATTTATGATATAAGGGAGAAAGAATCATAATGGGCTATGTTTACAAGAGAGTGATCATCAAGATAAGCGGAGAGGCTCTGGCTGGCGGTAAGCACACCGGCTTTGACTTTGAATTCGTGTCCGATGTCTGTTCCGCCGTGAAAGCCTGCAGCGAAAAAGGCGTTCAGGTCGGTATAGTCGTAGGCGGCGGCAACTTCTGGCGCGGCGTGAAGGACGGAGCCGGAAAGGTCGAGCGCGTTTCCGCCGACAGAATGGGAATGCTGGCCACCTGTATGAACTGCCTTGCCGTCTGCGATGTGTTCCGCCAGATGGGCGCCGGGGCGAGAGTCATGACAGCTGTGGATATTCAGGGCGTGGGTGAGCGATATGACACCCGCAAGGCTATCGAGTATATGGAGGACGGCAATATCGTTCTCTTTGCCGGAGGCAGCGGCGCACCCTTCTTCTCCACTGATACCGCGGCTGTCCTGAGGGCGGCAGAGATCCATGCTGACGCTATTCTTCTGGCAAAGAACATTGACGGCGTGTATTCGGATGACCCCAAAAATCACCCGGAGGCCGTGAGGTTTGATGAGATCAGCTACGATGAGGTGCTTGCCCGCCATCTGGCGGTTATGGACACCACAGCGACGAGCCTTGCAATGGATAACTCCATCCCGGTCATCGTGTTCGCGCTGGCTGACACCGGCAATATTGACCGTGTCCTCTCCGGCGAGAAGATAGGCACAACAGTAAAGTAAAAATTAAGGCAACACCGCATAATGCGGCAAGAGCAGATGCCGAGAGAAAATGGGTTCTGATGACGGCACTTTTTCGCAGGAATACTTTGTGTATTGCAAGAAAAAGTGACTAAATAAGGGCACATTTTATCCGGTAGATGCCGC
>JAZUJF010000132.1:0-5133 GCA_045642585.1 Candidatus Limivicinus sp. | reverse complement strand
AGGGGAAGGCAAAGTGGAAGGGGAAGGCATATTACGCCGCAAGCCGTTGGCTTTCCGTACTCATGTGCCGCAGCAATAAAGCGTTTTCACAAATGTATTATACAGAAAGAAGGACGATCATGGATCAGCATATTCTCGGCCATCGCGGAGCGTCCGGTTACGCTCCGGAAAACACTCTGGAGGCCTTTGAGCTGGCAGCTGTAATGGGCGCATACGGTGTGGAGCTGGATGCCCATCTCACCCGGGACGATGTGATCGTCGTCACCCACGACGAGACGATCGACCGCTGCTCCGAGGGTCACGGCAGGGTCATGGACTACACTCTGGCGGAGCTTAAAAGCCTGCGCTTCAACAAAACCCACCCGGAATACAGGGATGCCCGCATCCCAACTCTGAAGGAGGTCTTTCAGCTTCTGAAGCCCCTGGGACTCATGATAAATATTGAGCTGAAGAACAGCGAGATCGACTATCCCGACCTTGAGCGTAAGGTCATAGAGCTTGCGGCAAAGGAATTCGACATGGACCGTGTCATCTTCTCCTCCTTCAACCATTACAGTATGCTGAAGGTCAAAAAGCTCGACCCCGCCATAAAGTGCGGCCTGCTGTATGACGGAACGCTGGTGCGACCCTGGGATTACGCAAGGACTCTGGGAATGGACGCCCTGCACCCCATGTACACCGAGCTTCTGATCCCCGGCGGGGAGTGCGCCGAGGCACATAAGCTCTCTCTTCAGGTGAACCCCTGGACTGTGAACCGCGAGGAAGACCTGCGCGCGGTAATAAAGGCCGGCGCCGACCATATTATCACCAACTACCCCGACAGAGCACTGGAGATACTTAACGAAGGAGCACTCTGATATGGAAAAGACCGCAAAAAAGTCACATCCTCTCCGCACATTTCTTTTAATTCTGCTCTCGCTCGTTGTCCTTGTCGCCGCTTTGCCCTTTATTTACAGTCTTGCGGCCGGATTCACGGACTATGATGACATAGCCTCTCTGGCCGCTTCCGCCGGAGTTAGAGCGCTGTCCGTGGACAGTAACGGTGTTGTCAGCTTTTCGGCCGATAAGGCCGCCGTGTACTCCTACGCTCTCCGATCTCAGGCGGATCGGGAGATCGCCGGGTATATCAGTCAGCTGCCCTTCTGTTCGGAAAACACGGTAAAGATCAGCAAATTCGGCTATACTCTCGGAAGCGACTGCGCCGGCGCATCCGTCAAGCTCAGGCTGTTTGGCATCATCCCCGTACAGCTCCATGCCGAAGCGGATTACAGGCTGTCCCCCGACGAATTGATGATTAAGCTCAGGGAGCTGAAAATCGGCAGATGGATAAGCGTTCCCGTTGAAGAATTTTCCGCGGCGATCGGCCTGCCGGAGCTGACGGAGGGTCTGCGCCTTGACATATCCGATGTATTCGGAGAGCTCTGCCCGCTGGAGCTGCGGGCGAAGGACGATGTGCTCTCCTTCCGCTGTGATATTCTGAACAAAACGGTCGAAAATGTGGGAGATCAGGCGGTCGTGCTCGCCAATATGGCGAAGCTCATGTGCTGTGAGGAGTCCGACGCGGCAAAGGTGCTCAGAGGGAATACCGACGAAGTATACGGCGGCGTCAGGGATTCCGCGGCGCTCTCCGAGCTTCTGACCGGAATACTGAAATTCGGCCATGAGGCCACCGCCGCCGCCCTCAAGCCGGCACTGGAGGACTCCCCCTTCCTGGGTCTTGAGCTCGGCGATGTTGCGGTATGCCGCAGCGGGTATTCGGACAGGATCTCCGAAAATCTGTCCGTCTATGAAACCGCACTTACTGCAATGCGTGATGAATATAAGCAGCTCAATTATCACATTGCGAAGGACGGCCTGCGCTCCCCGGACGGCGCACCGGCGGAGTCCGCTCTTCCGGAGGAGTGGGAGGCAAGGGTAATACTCCAGTACAACCGGGAATTTGAGTCCATAGTCAAGGCAAACGACGGCTCTCTTTCTCCCGTTATGGGCTGGGTGGTTCTTCCCAATCCGCCCATAACTGATCTTCAGCGTGACTGGGATGCCGCTCTTCCCGGTGTTCCCGGCATCACGGTGTACGATCTGACTGTGGCGTGCAGATTGCCCGACGGCTCTCCGGCGACAGTATTCCTTACCGCGCTGGATGAGCTGGGGGTCAATGTGATTTCCCCGGAGCTGTTCGATGAGATAAGCGCATATGAGGGTCTTCCCGTCTATTGCGCGTCTGACATCATCTCCCCGAATAACTTCCGTTTTGTCCCCACGGGCATACTCCAACGCCCTGTGATGCTTTATGTGCCCTGATGGGTTTTCGTTAGTTTCCGTATTATCATTTACATATTTCAATAAACATATTATAATTTACATATCTCAGTAAACATATATTAGTATACATATATAGGTAAACATATAATTGTATACATATCTCAGTTAACATAAAAACAGGTGTCGCCTTTCACGACACCTGTTTTTCAAATCTGACAGCTGACAGCTAATACCTGACAGCTAACAGCTAACGACTAACATTTCTTCATCAGTCTGATATAAAACTCCACCGAGTGCTTCACGGCCTCCAGGCGGATATGCTCGTTATTGCCGTGGATAGTGCCGCGCTCCTCCTTTGTCAGATCCACCGAGGAGAAACGGTAGACCCGGTCGGAGATCTGGCCGTAATGCCGGGAGTCGGAGCACTGCACCATCAGGTATGGAGCCACGATGCAGCCCCATGTGGCCCTGACAGCGTCGGAGACCCGCTTCCAGCCCTCGCAGTCGGTAGAGGAGATACGGCTGGGCTGCATGGAATGGAGATCGGTCAGCTCCACGCCCTCTCCCACAACACTCTTAACATATTGTAGAGCGCTCTCCACGCTGTCCTGCGGGTTGAGGCGGAGATTGGCGACCATAGTGGCTCTGGGCGGGATAACATTGGGCGCGGCGCTGCCATTCATCTGGGTGAAGGCCACGGTCGTGCGCATCATGGCGTTCAGGTCTCCCCCGCTCTTCCTGCAGATGCCGTCCAGCACACCGCCGAAGCACCAGAGGTTTGCAAAGATCACCCTGTACAGGAAGCTTGAGCGTCTGCCCAGCACATCGAACATCTCCGCCACCGGCTTTGTGATATGATACCTGAAAGGGTGGGACTCCAGCTTTGCGCAGGCGATGGACAGCAGTCCCACAGGGGTATGAGGCGCGGGAGCGGAGGCATGGCCGCCGTTACTCTCCACGGCAAGCTGAACATTTATCATGCCCTTCTCGGCGATACCGATAAGGCCGCAGCTCTCCTTCACGCCGGGGAACATACCCTCCACCACGGCGCCGCCCTCGTCCAGCACCAGACTGAGCTGCACATTGTTGTCCCTGAACCATTTGACGATATTGGGCGCGCCGTTGCCGTTTACCTCCTCGCCGCCGGAGAAGGCAAAATAGATATCGTGCTCCGGGGCAAAGCCCTCTTTGATAAGGTTTTCGGCGGCGGACATTACGCCGTTGAAGGACACCTTGGTATCCACGCTGCCCCGTCCCCACAGAACACCGTCCTCAATGATACCCTCAAAGGCGGGCTTGTCCCATTTGTCCTCGTTCACGGGCACAACATCGTAGTGAGCCATCATGACCGCGGCCTCACCCTCACTCCTGCCCTGCCACTTGAAGAGCAGAGCTCTGTCAGGCAGGCGCAGCAGAGGGCAGACCCTGCACACATTGGGGTACAGCTCCGGAAGCTTTGCGATGAGCTTTTCAAACTCCCCGTCGTCCTCAAGAGAGTGGTCGTTGTAGGACACCGTTTTGCATCTGACAAGCTCCTGCAGAGCCTTCACCGCCGCGTCGCCGTCAAACTCGATCTTCTCCGCGGGAACCTCCTGCTGCTTTGCGGGCACGAACATGGCTCCCCTTATGAGGATCACTGCCAGGAACAGAACTATGACTCCGAGAATTATCCATCCGATCATTTTCTTTTTCCCTTTCCTTTCTATAAAATATATTTACATATTTTTATTAACTTAATATCATATACATAATCTAATTGACATATTGTTATTTACATATTCTCGTCTACATATTCCCGTTTACATAATCATACTACCTGAAAGATATAGAACTTGAGGTAGTCGGTCTCCGGCACATTCCAGAGTATGGGGTGATCCGGTGCCTGCTGCCGTGCCTCTATCTGGCGCAGCTCCACCCCCGCATCCAGCGCCGCCTCCTTCAGCATCCGCACGAACAGCTCCGAGGGCATGAAATGGCTGCATGACGCGGTGGCAAAGTAGCCCCCTCTGGGCAGCAGCTTCAGGGCGCGGAGATTTATCTCCCTGTATCCCCTCTTGGCGCTCTCCACCGTTTTTCGGGATTTGGTAAAGGCGGGCGGGTCAAGGATTATGAAGTCGTAGTTGCCCTTTTTCATCCGGGGAAGCAGCTCAAACACATCGGCGGCCACAAAGCTGATCTTGTCCTGAAGGCCGTTGCGCATGGCGTTTTCCCGGGCCATATCCACCGCGCTCTCGGATATATCCACCGCCGTCACATTCTCCGCCCCGCCCATGGCGGCGTTCAGGGCAAAGGAGCCGGTGTGGGTGAAGCAGTCCAGCACCCGTCTGCCCTTTGCCAGCTTTTTCACGGCGAGCCTGTTATATTTCTGATCCAGAAAGAAGCCAGTTTTCTGGCCGTTTTCCACATCCACAGTATATATAATACCGTTTTCGCAGATGGAGGTTACGGCGCTTTCGGGATGAGAGCCGCCGTACCAGCCCTTATACTGCTCCATACCCTCCAGCTCACGGATGGCCACATCGTTTCGCTCGAAAATGCCGCGGATGTCCTGTCCGTCCTCCCGCAGCACCTCTATCAGCAGCGGAAACACTATGTCCTTCACCCGCTCCATGCCCACCGACAGGGTCTGCACAGAGAGAATATCGGAAAATCTGTCCACCGTCAGCCCCGGGAAGCCGTCCGCCTCGCCGAAGATCACCCGACAGCAGGATATATCCTCACCCATGACCGTCCTTCTGTACTGCCATGCGTAGCTGATGCGGCGGCGCCAGAAGGCGGCGTCAAAGGTATCGTTGGCATTGCGGGACAGGATACGCAGCCTTATCTTGCTCATGGGGCTGTAAAAGCCTGTACCGAGATACTTGCCGTTTT
>JAZUJF010000131.1:0-3131 GCA_045642585.1 Candidatus Limivicinus sp. | reverse complement strand
CTTATAATATGATATCCAAATATACACAGAAGGAACCTCTATATATGAAGCGCAGAACAATAATTATCCGGGCCCTGTGCATTCTGCTGGCACTCACAATGTCGCTGTCTCTTGCGGGCTGCGGAGAGACAAAGATGTCTCAGCGTCAGCTCTTTGCCATGGACACTATCATGACCCTCTCCGCATACGGCAACAAGGCCGAGCTCGGTCTCAATGCCGCTCAGAGCGTCATCCAGTCTCTGGACACGATGCTGGACCCCGATGTGGAGACCAGTGTCGTCTATGCCATCAACCATGCGGACGGAGCAAACACCGCGGTTTCCGGTCAGGTGGCCAATATGCTCTCCACGGCACACTATGTTTATTCCAAGAGCAAGGGTGCCCTTGACATCACTCTGCACCCGCTCATAAAGCGCTGGGGCTTTGCCGACGGCAGATACTATGTCCCTCTGGGGACTGAAATTGCCGAGGATCTGAGCCGCAAGTGCTTTGACCAGATGGTTCTGACCCAGTTCCCGAGCTCCGGTACATACGCTGTGTCCTTCCCGCCCTATGCGGAGATCAGCTTCGCCGCGGTAGCTAAGGGCTGCGCCTCTCAGAACGCGATCGACGCCATGCGTCAGGCCGGCGTCACCAGCGGCATCGTCTCTTTGGGGGGCAATGTGCAGACTCTCGGCGTGAAGCCCGACGGCTCCAACTGGAATGTGGGAATTCAGGACCCGAATAACACCTCCAGCTATCTGGGAGTCGTGTCTGTGGGTGAGACCGCCGTTGTCACCAGCGGTACATATCAGCGTTTCTTTGTCCAGAACGGCAAGACATATCACCACATTCTCAATCCGGACACGGGTCTGCCTGTCTCCAACGGTCTCACCTCCGTCACCATTCTCTGCGAGGACGGCACCATGGCCGACTGTCTCTCCACCGCAATGTTCGTTCTGGGTCAGACAAAGGCTCTCAACTACTGGCGCACCGTGGGCGACTTTGAAATGATTATGGTGGACAGCGACAGCAACATCATCTGCACCAAGGGTCTTATCGAAAAGTTCACTCTTTCAAACAACAACTACAATCTGAAGTTTGTGGAGTGATCGCGGCACAATAATCAGGATGGAGGATCGCAATGGGTCCGGAAACCTCCGTACAGTATCTTAAGGGCATAGGAGAGAAAAAGGCGCTCTCTTTCAGGAAGCTGGGCGTCTTTTCTCTGCGTGACCTTATTTCTTTTTACCCCCGGCGATATGAGGATCGGCGGCGGTTTTGCCCGATCTCCGAGACAAGCCCCGGCGAGACGGTGTGCATACGGGCCATGTGCGCCGACACTCCCAGGCTCAACCGTATTCGCCGCGGGCTGGACATCGTCAAATTCACCGTGGTTGACGAGGGGGGAAGCATGGATGTCTCCTTCTTCAACCAGAGCTTTGTAAAGGACAACATCCACCGGGGCGAGACCTACTGCTTTTACGGCAAAATAGAAAAGTTCGGCGCACGGCGCAGTATGTCAAATCCCGTATATGAGCCGGATACGGGCGCAAACCGGGTCACGGGCTGTATTGTGCCTGTATATCCTATGACGGCGGGGCTCAATCAGCGCTCGGTGCGCGCGGCTATAAGGCAGGCGCTGGATGAGACCGAGGGGCTCATTCCCGATGTGCTGCCCGAGAGCGTGTGCAGGAGCTGCGGTCTTGTGCGGGCACGGTACGCGCTGGAGAATATCCATTTCCCCAAGGATGTGACAGAGCTTGAGCTGTCCCGGAGACGGATGGTGTTTGAGGAGCTTTTCGTGCTGTCCTGTGCCCTGTCTCAGATGCGCAGGGACCGCACGGAGGACATGGGGACCGTTATCCCCATGCCGGATATGGCCGAGTTTTATTCCTCTCTCCCCTTCTCCCCCACCGGCGCCCAGCGCAGGGCTATTGAGCAGGCACTTCAGGATATGGCAGGCGGCCGGGTGATGAACAGGCTTGTTCAGGGAGATGTGGGAAGCGGTAAGACGCTGGTGGCGGCGGCTCTCATATGGGCCTGCAGCAAATGCGGATATATGAGCGCATTCATGGCTCCCACAGAAATTCTGGCCAGTCAGCATATGGAGACTCTCACCGGCTTTCTCGCTCCCTTCGGCATCCGTATCGGTCTCCTCACCGGCTCTATGACGGCAAAGGAAAAGCGGCTCATAAAGGCACAGCTGAAAAACGGCGAGCTTGATCTCATAATCGGCACCCACGCTCTGCTGTCGGAGGATGTGGAGTACAATTCTCTGGCTCTGGTAATTGCCGACGAGCAGCACCGCTTCGGCGTGTCCCAGCGCAGCGCCCTTGTGGGGAAGGGCACGAAGCCCCATGTGCTCGTTATGTCGGCGACGCCTATCCCCCGGACGCTTGCGCTCATAATCTACGGCGATCTGGATATATCCGTTATAGATGAACTGCCCCCCGGCAGACAGAAGGTGGACACCTTTGCCGTCACCGAGGGCTACAGATCACGGCTCAACGCATTTATTGAAAAGCTTGTATCCGAGGGGAGGCAGGTATTTATTGTCTGCCCCATGGTAGAGGAAAACGAGGAGCTGCCAAAGCCTCTGAAATCGGCTCAGGAGCACGCCAAGAGTCTTCAGGACGCCTTCCCCGGTCTGCGCGTAGCCTGTGTCCACGGCAGGATGAAGGCTAAAGACAAGGACGCAATAATGACAGCCTTCGCCGCCGGTGATACGGATGTCCTTGTGTCCACCACCGTCATTGAGGTGGGTGTGGATGTGCCCAACGCGGCGCTGATGATAGTTGAAAACGCGGAGCGCTTCGGTCTGAGCCAGCTCCACCAGCTCAGAGGCAGAGTAGGCCGGGGAAAGCACAAGAGCTACTGCGTGCTTGTCTCCGACGAGGACGACGAGAATGTAAAGTCCCGTCTTAACATCATGTGCAGGACCAACGACGGCTTCAGGATCTCCGAGGAGGATCTCCGGCTGCGCGGCCCCGGTGATTTCTTCGGCTCCCGTCAGCACGGTCTGCCGCAACTGAAACTGGCAAATTTGCAGGAAAATATGCGGCTGCTGCAGGATGCCCGCATCGCCGCGGACAACCTCCTGAAAGAGGATCCAACGCTAGAAAATGATCTTCCCCTGCGCCGGAGAGTGG
>JAZUJF010000130.1:0-12502 GCA_045642585.1 Candidatus Limivicinus sp. | reverse complement strand
GGCCGTGTATTGACGATAATGGCACACACAGCGGTAAATACTGCAATGCAGGCAACTGCTATCAGGATGATCTTTACGCTTTTTTTCATTTCTTTGCCTTTCTTAATCAGACTTTTTTATGGCCAATATTTTTTGCTCCCTATCTCTCCTCCTGCATACGGATCAGAGTCTTGTAGTAATCCACCGCTCCGGGCAGCACATTGGTGTTGATGTTCTCGTCTATGCCGTGCATTCTGCCCAGCTGATCCTTGTCGCAGGCCGTGGGAGTAAAGCGCACGCAGGCATCGCACACCGGGTCGAAGAAGCGGGAGTCGGTGCCGCCGGTGACAACATAGGGCATGATCCCCAGACCGGGGAACACCTTTCTGATGCACTCGCAGGTCATTTCATAAGGCTTGCCGCTGAGATCCAGAGACTTGGTGTAATCGTTGCCTGTGACCCACTCGGCTTCAACATCGTACTTTGCGGCGATCTCGCTGATTATCCTGTTGGACTCATCCCGGCCCTGATGGGGAATATAGCGCAGGTTGCCGGTGACCCATGCCTCCTGCGGGATAACATTGTAGCCGTTTGAGCCCTTCTGCATGGTAAAGGCTATGGTGGTCTGTATCATTGCGGCCGCCTCCGAAGAGATCTTCGGCAGCAGGGACTTGACTATGGGCTTCAGCAGACCCAGATTGACCATAACGAGCTTCAGTCCGAAGCTCCTGCAGTAGGGGGCCAGATCGTGGAACATTCTGTCCACGGCGGGAGAGAACCTGCGCGTAAAGGGATTGTTGTCCTCAACATCAGCCACAAACTTTGCAAGGCGGGCGATAGGTGTGTTTTTGGGAGGAGTTGAGGAGTGGCCGCCGTTGGAGCGGGCTGTAAACTTGATGTCGCCGTAGCCCTTCTCGAAAATACCGATGGCGGCAAAGCTGCCTTTCACTCCGGCGACCGGATCCTGCACTATGCAGCCGCCCTCGTCACAGAGCATAAAGAGGTGGATACCCCGCTCCATGAACCAGTCGCGCATCTTGGGCGCGCCGTCGCCCCCGATCTCCTCGGTGCATGAAGAGCCCAGATACACATCGCATTTGGGCTGATACCCCTCTTTGAGCAGCTCCTCCACAGCCTGATAGAAGGAGAAAATGCCGTTCTTAATGTCGCCGGTGCCTCTGCCGTATATTTTGCCGTCACATATGTCGCCGGAGAAGGGCTCGTGAGTCCACTCTCCCTCGGCGGGCACCACATCCTGATGAGAGATCATGATGATGGGTTCGAGACTCTCGTCCGTTCCCTTCCATTTCATCATAAGGTTTCCGTCAATTTCGATCTTTTCAAGGTTTGCGAACACATTGGGGAACAGCTCCGCAAGCACCTCGTGGAATCCGCGGAACTTCTCGGGATCAGGCTTGCCGCGGTAGGAAACCGTCTCATACTGTATCATTTTTGCCAGCTTCCCGGCGTAGAGATCTATTCTCCCGTTGTCATAGGAGGGTGTATATACGGCGCTCTTGCTGCCCGTAAATACCGTGCGAAGCACCATCACAACTCCCAACAGCACAATGATGCCCAGAATGGCGAGGATAATGTATAAAGCTATCATTCAGCGTCACCTCCTGCGTTGACTGCCTCAAATCTCACTTTTTCATCCGAGTATTCCCTGACTATATCGGTCTTATACGCAAAATATGTCATTGCAAGGCACACAAGTGCGGGGACCCAGCCCAGCAGAGCGATTATAGTGGTCTTCGCTGTGGCGGTCTGGTTAATGCCGAGGGCGGCATCGAAGCCTGACCAGGTCAGAGACAGACCCATGACCCAAACAGCCAAAGCCTCGGCAAGCTTGGTAATAAGATTGTCACAGGTGGCCACCATGGAGTCGATGCGGCGGCGGAACTTGAACTCAACAATATCGGCGATATTGTTGCGGTTGGTGTTGAACATAACGAAGGCGGCCGTGGAGCCCAGACCGGTGGACACCGCGTTTATGATGACCGCCGCCATGGAGTAGGGTGCGATGAAGAACGGGATCTTGCCGATGATCTGGACCGCGGCGGAGAAGATCATTGTACCCTTTCTGCCCAGCTTGCGGTCAATGGGGGCGATATAGATGGCGGTCAGGATCGACACCACCAGATAACCCGCGAGAATAGGCGTTGCCTTGGAGGAATCGCAGAGGATGTAGGCGGCATAGTCGTTTATTTCCGCCATCATTATTGCGGTAGTAATTCCATAGCAGAGGATGAAGAGCATATTGGCGACCCAGCTCTTTATGGTGAAGAGCATTTTGAATGTCTCCATAAATCCGATGTGATCCTCGTTGTCGTCCTTCTGCACCACGCGCTCACGGGTGGTGAAATAGTGGACAAGGCAGCCGATGACCGAAATCACGGCCATAAGGATAGCGGTGTAAAGCAGAGCCGTCGCATCCTCGCCGGTATAGATATCGCTCTTGAGGCCGCCGAACACCTCCTTGACGATAATGGGCACAAGCACCGCACCTATGGCAGAGCCGAAGCAGGAGCCCAGTGAACGGAAGGAGTTCAGCGAGCGGCGGTCGGCATCATAGGGGGATGCCAGAGACGCCATGGAATTATAGGGGATGCAAAGGAAGGTGTAGAATGCCTCAAATACTATGTAGATGATAATGGCGACAATGATCGTCCATGTCCGGCTCAGGCCGAAATCCGCAAAAAGCAGCACCACGGTTATTGCCCACGGCACAGCAAACCACAGGGCAAGCGGGCGGATCTTCTCGCCGTTTTTGAACTTATGGTTCACAGACCAGAAGCCGATGAGCGGGTCATTGACGGCATCCCAGATCGTACCTATCGTGACTATCAGCGATGCCCAGAACACAGGGATACCCAGGATCATCTTCAGGAAAGTAAGATAGTACAGACCCTTGAAGTTAAAGACAATATTGTTTGACATGGAGAACGCGCCGAAGCCCAGCTTTTCCGGGAATTTGATTATGCTCTTTTCCTGTACGGCGGAGTTATTATTCATCTGTATCACCCCAAACGTTTGTATCACTGTATTTAACAATAATATATAAGGCCGTGTTTTTCAAGACTTATCTGAAAAAGTTATTTTGAATTTCTTCTATTTAGAAAAATTTCTAAATTTCTCTTGACAAATGATCAGCCCGTGCTATACTGAGAGTATCTAATTAGATAAATGTCTAAATAGTCTGATATTTGGAAAGGATGTGGTCGGTTTGGGTTTTCAGGAGACCTTTCGTGCCCTCGGCGACCCGGCAAGGCGGGATATTCTGACGCTCCTCAAGGGCGGGCGGCTCAGTGCCGGAGAGATCGCGTCACACTTCGATATGACGGGGGCGACTATCTCCTATCACCTGTCCCAGCTGAAAAAAGCGGGACTCGTCACGGAGGAGCGGGAGAAAAACTTCATTTATTACACCCTCAACGCTTCGGTGTTTGAGGAGATCATGCTCTGGATAAGCGATCTGACCGGGGAGGGAAAAAGCAACAATGAAAGCAAGTAAAAAGGAAATGATCCTGTCGGTGGCGCTGTGCCTGCTGCCCATACTTCTGGGGCTGTATCTGTGGAACGATCTGCCTGAGCTTGTGCCCACTCATTTCGACCTTAATAACAATCCCGACGGCTATTCCGGAAAGGCCTTTGCCGTGTTCGGTCTGCCTCTTATCATGGCGGCGCTGGACGCTGTGCTCCTCTTCGGGCTGAAAAGCGACCCCAAGGCCGACAGGCACAGCAGGGTGCTGTCCCGGATAATGCTCTGGTTTATCCCGGGTCTCAGCTGTGTGCTGATGCCTGTGTGTCTCCTCGCCGCTCTGGGCAGGCGGGTGAACATCGCGCTCTTCGTCCAGCTGCTCTGCGGCGCACTGTTTATCGTCATCGGAAATTATCTGCCCAAGTGCCGCCAGAACTATACCATGGGTATAAAGCTCCCCTGGACATTGAACGATGAGGGCAACTGGAACTACACCCACCGTCTGGGCGGCTTTGTATGGGTCATCTGCGGTTTTATACTGCTCCTGAACGCCTTCATCGGCTCTGGATGGCTGATGCTTGCGGTCCTGTTCGCGACAATTCTCATTCCGGTGGCGGCATCGTACATCTATTACAGGAAGCACAAAGCTGAATAATCAACAAACGGGCGCGCCGCAAAGACAGCGGCGCGCCTTAATTGATGTCTGTTGAGAACTGACCGGTTACTCTTTATCCTCTTCTTCCTCTGCGTCCAGGTCGAATTCAAGAGTTTCTCCGCACTTGGGGCACTGGATGGAGCCCTTATCGAGAGTCTCCTCGTCGAAGCTGATCTCCTCGCCGCAGACGGGGCAGGTCACATCATAGACTATGCCGTCGTAGCTCTCGTCCTCATCCTCTTCATCGTCCCATTCGTCGGCAGCACCGGAGCAACCGGAGCAGCCGGCACAGGGAGAGTCATCCTCGTCCTCATAATCCTCGGGGTCATCCAGCTCCGCGGTCAGATCCTCCAGATACTCCAGCTCCTCTCCGATCTCATCCAGAGCCTCGGCATGGTCAAGATCGGTAGCCTGAAGATCCTCGATCTCATGGGCCATATCCGCAAGCAGATCGTTGAGGGCAAACCACAGCCTGCCTTCTTTGGTTTCGGGGTCAACGCCCAGCCCGTCGGTCAGGCCTTTCAGATAAGCGGCTTTTTCAACTATGGTCATAATGAAAACCTCCTCATTTTCGCAATAAGCAAAAAGGGGAAAGAGCTCCGCCTTTCCCCATGATTAACGATCAAATAACTTATGCTCTGGACAGATACTCGCCGGTACGGGTGTCGATCTTGATCTTCTCACCGGGCTCGATGAACAGAGGAACCTTGATCTCAGCGCCGGTCTCGACGGTGGCGGGCTTGGTAGCGTTGGTGGCGGTGTTGCCGGCAAAGCCCGGGTCGGTCTCGGTGACCTCAAGCTCCACAAAGAAGGGAGGCTCTACATTGAAGACCTTTCCCTTGTAGGAGTAGATGGTGCACTCCATGTTCTCTTTGACGAACTTGAAGTTGTCGCTCAGAACGGAACCGTCAACAGGCTCCTGCTCGTAGGTCTCGGGATTCATGAAGTAGTACAGATCGCCGTCAGCGTACAGGTACTCCATGGTCATACGCTCAACGGTAGCGTTCTCGAACTTTGCGGTGGGGTTAAAGGAAGTCTCGGTGACAGCACCGGTGATGACATTCTTCATCTTGGTGCGCACGAAGGCAGCGCCCTTGCCGGGCTTAACATGCTGGAACTCGACGACCTGCATAACATTTCCGTCCATCTCAAAGGTAACGCCGTTTCTGAAATCACCTGCAGTAATCATAAAAGGGTCCTCCCAAAAATAATATGTATATTATGGCTATATTTAGCTTAATTATTTTACAGTATGAGCCATCATATTGCAAGCATTTTTTAATATATTCCTGAACTTTGTGTGTTTCAGGAAAAAGTGACTGGATCCGGGTGCATATTCTCCGGCAGATGCCGCAGGTGTATATGCCTCAGAGGATAACAAGCTCCTTCGGGGCCTTTGTAATGACTTCCGCTCCCCAGGGGCGGAGGATCATCACATCCTCGATGCGCACACCGAATTTTCCGGGAAGGTATATTCCCGGCTCCGCGGAGCACACAGCGCCCTCGGGCATCAGGGTCTTTCCGCCCCCGTTGAGGTTGGGGGTCTCGTGGATGAGAAGTCCCAGACTGTGGCCGAAGCCGTGACTGAAATAATCGCCGTAGCCTGCGTCGGTTATGACCTGTCTCGCGGCGGCATCTATCTCGCAGCCCGGGATGCCTGACCTTGCCGCCCTGATACCTTCCAGCTGTGCCCGCAGAACTATGCCGTAAATATTGCGCATCTCGTCGCTTGCTTCTTTAACGGCCACCGTGCGGGTCATATCCGAGCAGTAGCCGTGCTTTATACAGCCGAAGTCCATCGTCACGAAATCGCCCTTCATTATGGGTCTGTCGCCGGGTACTCCGTGGGGCATACTGGTGTTTGGGCCTGAGACGGCGATAGGGTCGAAGGAATTGCCCTCGCCGCCGTGTAACAGCATCCGGTATGTAAGCTCTGCCGCCAGCTCACGCTCGGTCATGCCGGGATGAATGATCCCCAGAACCTCCTCCAGCGCCTTCTCCGCAATGCGCTGCGCCTCGATCATGCACAAAAGCTCCTCTTTATCCTTTGAAGCGCGCAGAGAGGTAAATATCCCGCTTGCCGGGGTGAGGGTGCAGCCAAGCTCCTTCTGATAATCCAGATAGTCTCCGTAGCTGAGGGACTTTTCCTCGGCACCTACGGTCTCTCCCCCCGCTGATTTCAGGGACTCACGGATCTTATCCATAAGGCCGCCGTGCTCCCGGTCAAAGAGTACCGTCTCGACGCCCTGAGCGAGCTCGGACGCGGCCTCGATATAGCGCCCGTCGGTGATAAGCCATGCTCCCCTTCTGCCCACAACTATCGCCCCGTCGGTAAAGGGGAAGCCGCAGGCGTACCTCTGGTTCTTTTCGTCTGTTATCAGCAGAGCGTCAAGCCCCAGCTGAGCCATTTTCTCCTGTATTTCACTGATATGATTCATGTTATAATTCTCCGATCATACGGCACAGAACATAGTGGTCGGTATTTATACGGCAGATGCCGCGGATATACCTCAGATGCTTATCTCATCCTCGCTGGGTATCGGGAAGGACACGACAAATCTTGAGCCCTGCGGCTTATTCTGACCCACAGTGATCGTGCCGCCGTGGGCCTTGACCGCGTCGTGAACTATGCTGAGCCCCAGACCGCTGCCGCCGGCCTCACGGGAGCGGGCTTTATCTATCCGGTAGAAGCGGCCGAAGATGTTGTATGTCTCGCTCTCGGGGATGCCGATACCGGTATCCTCCACCGTGAACTGCACCGCGGAGTCGGTATTTTTCAGGATAAGGTTTACGCTGCCGCCCTCCACATTGTACTTTACGGCGTTCTCCATCAGGTTAAAGAAAATGTGGAACATATCGTCCACCGTGGCCATTGCAACACATCCGTCCTCCAGATCACAGTGGAATTTCACATTCCGCTCCATGGCAAGAGGGCGAAGCACAACAAGCGCATCCAACGCCACCTGCTTCATATCCACCGGCTCGCTCTGAACGGTGATGTCATCATCCAGCCGGGAGAGATTCAGGAGCTTTTCCGTGGTACGCTGGAGCCGCTCCGCCTCATGGCCGATATCCGTGACAAATTCCCGCACCGTCTGAGCATCCATATTCTCCGTCTGCACGATGCTGTCGGACAGGAGTCTGATGGATGCCAGAGGTGTTTTCAGCTCATGGGAGGCATCGGACACGAAGCGTCTGCGCTGGCGTTCGGTCTCCCCAAGGCGCATGGTCAGGGCGTTAAACTCGTTGCCGAGCTGGGTTATCTCATCGTTTCCGGTGATGGTGATGCGGTGCTGATAGTCGCCGTCGGCAACGATCCTCATTGACCGGGCCAGATCCTGCACCCGGCGTATGACCAGAGTTGAGTATATGGTGGCCAGCACCAGCGCAAGTATTGCGATCGCAAGAGAGACGGAACGGACCTGAAACTGTGTACTGTTGATGATCTGGGCACGGGCGGTGTCTCTCTCCGTCAGGTATACGGAGCCGGTCAGCTTTCCCTGTGAGCTTATGGGGACGGCGCAGGAGCTGTTGAAGGCATCCCCGGTATACTCCGAGCGAAACACATTCTTTCCCCGGAGCGCGGTGCTTATATCCTCGTTGTCAAAGGCATTTCCGGTGAAGCCGCCGCTGCTGTACAGAATATTGCCGTCAGGATCCGTGACCACAGTGTCGTCAAAGCCGCTGAAATCCAGCAGACGCAGTACCTCGGAGATACTTCCCCTGTCCGCTTTATCCAGCTTTGCCAGCGATGAGGACAGGGAGGCCGCCTGAGCGAGCATGGCGTTCTCTTTTTCCTGAAACACCGTATCCCGGGATGCAATTATGGGGTAAATATTCAGCATCAGCAGCAGCAGTATCAGCAGTACTGCCACAAAAGAGAAAAACTGAAACCGTAATGAGCGCATTTTGATCTCCTCAGTCTGCCAGATAATAGCCCACGCCCCACTTTGTGACGATATATCTGGGCTGGGCGGGATCTATCTCCAGCTTTTCACGCAGTCTGCGGATATGAACATCCACAGTGCGTGTATCGCCCAGATAGTCATATCCCCATACCATGTCAAGCAGAGCCTCGCGGGAGAACACCTTTCCGGGGTTCTTCATCAGGAACAGAATAAGGTCAAATTCCTTCATGGTCAGCTCCACCGGCTCTCCGTCTTTCATGGCGCTGCGCCGCTTCTCGTCAACTGTGATATGGCCGCAGCTGAATACGGAGCTGTCCTGCTGCTCAGGGGCGGTGATGGACGCACGGCGAAGCAGGGCCCTGACTCTCGCCTTCAGAGCAAGGATATTGAAGGGCTTTGTCACATAGTCGTCCGCCCCGCTCTCAAAGCCCATCAGCATATCCGCGTCCTCGCTTCTGGCTGTGAGCATAATAACAGGCACGGTGGAAAATGTTCTTATCTCCTGGCACGCCTCAAGCCCGTCCTTTTTAGGCATCATCAGATCCAGGATTATCAGATCGTAATTGCCGCCGCGGGCCATGGTAACGGCAGTCTCGCCGTCATAGCAGGCTTCTACCGTGTACCCCTCGTTTTCCAGATTGAATTTTATTCCCTTTACAAGCAGTTTTTCGTCGTCAACAACTAATATTTTCATGGTGTAAACCTCCGGTTTTGGGTTCAAAACCAATAATCGGGCACATAGTGCCGGGAACTGACGGCACTAAGCATTCGGAACTAACGGCACTAAGCATTCGGAACTAATATCCCTCTTGCAATTATGCCTGAATTTCGTTATAATGAGTCGCTGTGTTTTAAGTATGCCCGGTCATAACCCGACTCATCATATACTATACCATATTCCTGAGAAAACGGGAGCACAAAATGTAAAAAATCAAGCTTTTTCCTCTGATACTAATTTTTTGTCTTATACTGAGTGCCGCGGCCCCTTCTGCATATGCTCTTGACCCGCCGGATGTCAACGGCAAGGCCATCCTTCTCATTGACCGGGAAAGCGGAAAGATCCTGTTCCAGCAGAACATGGATCAGCAGCGCGCTCCCGCAAGCCTTACAAAGATAATGACCGCGCTTCTGGCTCTTGAGGCCATTGAGAACGGGCAGGTCGCTCTGACGGATATTGTCACCGCTCAGGATGATTGCCGTGAGGGGCTCAGTGATGACAGCTCCACCTCCGGTATCGTTCCCGGCGTTCAGATCAGCATGAAGGATCTTCTCTACTGCGCTCTGCTCCAGTCCGCAAACGAGGCCTGCAACATCATCGGCTCATATATCGCCGGATCTGTGGGCGCCTTTGTGGAGAAGATGAACAGTAAGGCTCAGGAGCTGGGCTGCACAAACACCCACTTCATGAACACCAACGGTCTGCCCGCAGAGGGTCATTACTCCTCCGCCTATGACCTCTATCTGATAACCGAGGCCGCGGCCTCCTATCCCCTTTTCATGGAGATATGCGATACCAGCAGCTATTCCCCGGAGTGCACCGCCATTAACGAGACGATGTATAATTCCAACGCCCTTATATGCGCCGGCTCGATTTACGGCAACGGTTATCTCTATGACTACGCCTCCGGCGTCAAGACCGGTTACACCAATGCCGCCGGCTACTGTCTCATCTCCACCGCCGAGAAGAACAATGTAAAGCTCATGGCCGTGGTAATGGGCTGTGACGGTCAGCTCAACGCAGGTCTGGACGAATTCTGGAACTTTATCGACAGCATCGCCCTTTATGAGTGGGGCTTTGACAATTTTTCCTATCAGACCATTCTGGGATCCAGTGAGATCATTGACTCCATCCCCGTGGCAATGGCTGAGGACGGCGTAGAGGCTATTCTCCGTCCCGTGGGCGATATGACTGTCCTGCTGCCCAATGATGTCGATACCTCCCGGATAACCCGTTCTGTCACAGTCTACAACAGGGAGCTGACCGCTCCGCTGGCCGCGGGCACCGTTCTGGGTGAGATGACCCTCAGCTATGACGGAGACGACTGCGGCACGATCAAGCTTGTGAACAGCACAGATATTGAGCTGAGCAAGACCCAGTATCTCAAGATGCGTGTGAATGATATCATTTCCAGGAGCTGGGTCATGGCTGTGGCGGGTATCGTGGCAGGCTTCCTGCTTCTCTACCTCATCCTCGTGATGCGCTACCGCCGTCTGCGCAGAAAGCATCTAAAAGAGCGCCGCAAGGCCGAGATGCAGCGCCGCTATGAGCGTGAACAGGCGCAGAGCCGCTATGAACAGTATGAGTCACCGGAGGATGAGCCTCTCGGCAATGAGAGCGACGATCCGGACTTCAAGGATGATTTCAGCCGCTATTTTGACGACGATTTCAATTCAGACTATAAGGACAAGTAGGTTCCGTATATGATACGAGGCGCACCGAAAGGTACGCCTCGTATCATTCTGTTTATCAGAGGAACTTATCCAGCTCGACCTCGCACTCGGGGTACTTCTTTGCCCCGGCCTTTTCCACCAGTCTGCCGGCGGCCATGACCATGACAGGGTCGCGGAGAGTCTTCAGATCCTCCAGGGGGTTGCCCGAGGTGACAAGGAGGTCTGCGCTCTTACCGGCCTCAACGGTGCCGGTAATATCCTCAACGCCGCCGATACGGGCATTGATCTGAGTTGCGGTATGCAGGGCGAAGGCATTGGACACATCGCAGTATTTTGCAAAGTAGTATACCTCACGCCACATATCGTAATGGGTGATAAAGGGACAGCCGGTGTCGGTGCCCAGACCCACGGGAATACCGTTTTCAAGGCATTTCTTCGCGCAGTTGATAATCCCGTCAAATACCACCCGGCCGTTGAACTGCTCCATCTCGGTGGCCTTGCTGATCTCACGGTCAAACAGGGCATAGGGCAGTGCCGGGGAGATAGTCGCCACATGAGCGGCGCCCCGCTCCCTGAAGAGGCTGATGATCTCATCGTCCGGCTCGGCACCGTGCTCAATGGTATCAACACCGTTGCGCAGGGCCACTCTCACGCCCTCCGGGCTCTCCACATGAGCCGCCACCTTAAAGCCCAGCTTATGGGCCTCATCGCAGGCGGCCTTCACCAGCTCGGGCATCATCTTCAGTTCGCCCGGCTCGCCCTTCTTCTTTGCATCCAGCACGCCGCCGGTTATCATGAGCTTAATGAGGTCGGGCTTATCCTGAGCGATCTTATCCACAAAGCCCTTTGCCTCCTCTGCACTTGTGGCCTCATATGCCAGAGAGCCTGCCATATGTCCTCCGGGGACAGAGACGGCCATAGTGGCGCACAGGAGTCTCGGGCCGACCATTTTTCCTGCGCTTATCCTGTCGCGGATAACGGCATCCAGATTTTTCACGCCGCCCACGGTACGCACGGTAGTGACTCCGGAGAGGAGCTGAGTCTTTGCATATCCGGCGCACAGGTTTGTGGTTATGGCCATGGTGAGCCTGTTGCTTGTGAGGAACTTTACCAGCTTCCTTGAATCCCCCTTGCCGCTTTTGGGCTTGCCGCTGGCGGGAAGATGGACATGGAGGTTGACAAGGCCGGGCATCAGGTACTTGCCCTGCAGGTCGATCACCTTATATCCGTAAAGAGCCGCCCCGTCCTGAGGTACAACAGCGGCGATCCTGTCGCCGTCTGTGAGAACAGCCAGACCTTTTTCAGGTGCCATATCCTCCCGGCCGGAGAGGACATATCCGTTTATATATGCGTACTTCATGGTTTATCCGTTCCTTTCGTTGTTTATGTATACATTTAAAAGTTAGCACGCAAACAGTCTAAAGTCAATGTTATTTGCATTATCCCTTGCGATTTTTCACACTATCGGTTAAAATGATGTACCATGAAAGACAATATGAGGAAAAACTTAATATACAGTACCGCCTATCAGGTCCTGCTGGTCATAACGCCCTTTATTACGACGCCTTATCTGTCGAGAGTGCTGGGGCTTGAAGCCATCGGTGTGCAGACCTTTGTATGGTCCATGATCACATATTTCAGGCTCTTTGCCTCTCTGGGCATTGCCGCCTACGGTCTGAGGGAGATCGCGCGTAACCGTGATTCCCGGGAGGAGTATTCAAAGCTGTTCTGGGAGATACAGCTTCTCAGCTTTCTGTCCACAGCCATCAGTCTCGCGGCATGGCTGATATTCGTTGCCGCCTCAAGCAAGTATCAGACCCTGTATCTGCTCATCATCCCCTATCTTCTGAGCACCACCTTTGATATCTCCTGGTTTTTTAACGGCCTTGAGCAGTTCAGACTCACCGTATTGAGGAGTATGATCTTTAAGATCATCGAGGTCGCGCTCACCGTCATCCTTGTTAAATCACCGGATGATCTGGGAGTTTTTGTATGTATTCTGGCCTCCTCCGCCTTTGTTTCGGCACTGTCTCTGTGGACTGTACTCCCCCGTTTTCTCACTCCGGTCAGCTTCAGGTCGCTCAATGT
>JAZUJF010000129.1:0-2521 GCA_045642585.1 Candidatus Limivicinus sp. | reverse complement strand
ATTTCCACCGAGGATGCCCGGGTTATTGCGGAAAGGAAAAAGCTCCGCTCTGTCCATCAGAGAGACCTTCTGGATCTTCTGGCCGATTTCCAGTGCTTGCCCAGCCGCGATCTGCTGCACTTCACCGGCGCGACCAGACCGAGCCTCAAGGCCATAGTCTCCGCAGGCTACGCGGAGCTGTATGAAAAAGAGGTCTACCGCCGCCCGGAGCTGCCGCCGGATGAGATCATTCCACCTCCCGCACTGAACGCGGAGCAGCAGAAGGCTTTTCTGGGTATTAATAAGCTGGCGTTGAGCGGTGAGAGTCATGCGGCGCTTCTGTTTGGGGTTACCGGCAGCGGCAAGACGAGCGTTTACATTCATCTCATCATGGAGCAGCTTAATCGGGGCAGATCGTCCGTCCTTCTTGTACCGGAGATCGCTCTGACCCCGCAGATGATCCACACCTTCTCCTCACACTTCGGCGATCAGGTGGCTGTTTTACATTCAAGCCTATCCGTGGGGGAGCGGTATGACGAGTGGAAGCGGGTCAGATGCGGCAAGGCTAAGGTGGTCATCGGCACTCGCAGCGCCGTTTTCGCACCGTGCGAGGATCTGGGTCTGATAATAATCGACGAGGAGCAGGAGGAGACCTATAAATCCGAAAACTCTCCCCGCTACCACGCAAGAGACATCGCCAAATACCGCTGTTACCGCTCCGGATGCCTGCTGCTGTTAGGCTCCGCCACGCCGGATATATGCAGTATGTATTACGCCAGAGAGGGAAAGTACAGCCTTTTCACTCTGGAAAACCGCTACAACGAAAAGGAACTGCCTGCCGTCACCGTCGTTGACATGAAAAATGAGCTGAAGCGGGGCAACGGCAGCGATATAAGCACATTTCTCCGCAAAGAGCTTACGGAGAATATTTCCCGGGGAGAGCAGAGCATACTGTTCATTAACCGAAGGGGTACGAACAAGCTCATAAGCTGCCGTGAGTGCGGGTATATCTATAAATGCCCCCGGTGCAGCGTTTCTCTCACATATCACAGTGCCACGAACCGCCTGATGTGCCACTACTGCGGCTATTCCCGGAGACCGGACCCGTACTGCCCGGATTGCGGCGGCAAACTGAACTACTCCGGCGCCGGCACTCAGATGATCCAGCAGGAGCTGGAGGAGATGTTTCCCGGTACGGAAATACTCCGTATGGACACAGACTCCGTGATGCCTGTGGGCTCCCATGAAAAGCTTCTGGAGAAATTCAGGAGCGAGAACATCCCCATAATGGTTGGCACTCAGATGGTCACCAAGGGGCTTAATTTTGAAAATGTGACTCTTGTGGGCGTTATCTCCGCCGACCAGAGTCTTTATTCCGGAGACTATCGCGCCTCCGAGCGCACCTTCTCCCTTATAACTCAGGTCGTGGGGCGCAGCGGCCGCGGCGAAAAGCCGGGTCGGGCAGTTATCCAGACCTTCACTCCCGAGAATGAGACTGTCACTCAGGCCGCAAAACAGAACTATATGGCCTTTTACGAGTCTGAGACAGAGCTGCGTAAGCTCCAGAATACACCGCCCTTTGCGGACCTGACAGCGATCACCGCGTCCGGCCTTGAGGAGAGCAATGTGGTCTCCGCCTGCCGTTATGTGCGAACATGGCTGGAGCATCAGCTTATGGCCCACGGTTTCTATACGGTGCTGGGTCCGTCGCCTCTGCCGGTGGTGAGGGTCAATAACCGCTACCGCTACCGCATCATCTTAATAGGTAAGGCGGACAGATTCCTGCGGTCGCTTGTCAGTGATATTGTGATCTCCTGTTCGGTGGACAAGCGCTTTTCTGGCGTGTCATTTTTCGCAGATAACGAGCCGATGGACTGATACCTGCGCCGCGGCGTGCGGCATCGCCCGTAATAAACATACAGCTCATTGTGAGCGCAAACGGAGGATAATATGGCACTTAGAAACATAGTAACCAGGGATATGCCCGGACTGTATAAGGTCTGCCGCCCGGTGACAAACTTTGACGAGAGACTTCATATTCTTCTTGACGATATGGCCGAGACGCTGGCCCAGCAGAACGGTGTAGGTCTTGCCGCACCTCAGGTGGGCATTTTGCGCAGAGCGGTGATCGTTCTGGAGACAAATGTTCCCGAGGGCGAGGAGGATTATATAATTGAGCTGATAAACCCCGAGATCATTGAGTGCTCCGGTGAGCAGTACGGCCCCGAGGGCTGTCTCAGCGTTCCCGGCGAGTACGGTCTTGTGAGGCGCCCCGACTATGTAAAGGTCCGTGCCCAGAACAGATACGGCGAATGGTTCGAGGTGGAGGGTGAGGGACTGACCGCCCGCTGCTTCTGCCATGAGCTTGACCATCTTGAGGGTATCATTTTTACCTCTCTGTGCGACAGAATGCTCACTCCGGAGGAGATGGAGAGCGGTGCTTTCGCAGACGGTGAGGCTGAGGAAGAAGAGAGTAAATGAGAATAGTCTTTATGGGGACGCCGGATTTTGCATCAGCGTCCCTTAATAAACTGATAGAGGA
>JAZUJF010000128.1:0-3087 GCA_045642585.1 Candidatus Limivicinus sp. | reverse complement strand
GCCTTAGGAAGACAATGACTAGACCCAACTCCTTGGCTCACAGAACGACATGGCTACGATCCGACTTGGAGAAGATTGAGCCGAGGAGAAGCATGAGCAGGCATCCGCAGACAAGCATTTTTGTTTTGCGGTTCCGGTAATTCATGCTCCCTGCCTCCTTATTACAGCACTTCCAGCATACGCAGGAAGCTCAGTTTGAAGTTCGTGGGGTCAAGCTCTTCGAGCTTCGCGGTGCAGGCTCTGCTCTCGTCCTCATTGCCGAGACCCTTGCTGCCCAGTGCCTTGAGCAGATAGGCGTTGATGCTGTTCTGGCGGACGATGTCCTGCTCATAGGGCAGGGGCGCGGCCATGCCGACGCCGAAGTAGCCGGGGATATGGGCGTTCTTGAGCTGATCATCGCCGGTGGCGATCAGTTCTCTGTAGATCTCCTCTGCCTTGGCTGCGTTGCCCAGCTTCTCCTCTGCCAGAGCAGCAAAGAAACGGACCTCCGTCACCTGGGTCGGCTGACTGGCCGCGGTCTCAAAGGCTTTCTTTGCGCCCTCGGCGTCGCCCATGCTCTCGCAGAGCAGACCAGTGTAGTAGTAAATATTGCTCTCCTGTGCGCTGTAATGGCGGCCCTCACCATAGTCCTTCGGATAGACGAGTGCTTCCTTGAACCAGCGCATGGCCTGCTCATAGTTGCCGGCCAGATGCTCCTTGCGGCCCATGAGAGTGTACTGCCAGCCGTGGTGGCGGGTCAGCTTGCCTTCGCCGCCTTCGTAGATGTTGAAGCGCTTGGAAAGCAGCAGCTCTCTGGCGCGGTCAAACTGTCCGTCCTGCGTGAGCAGAATGATCCACTCCAGATAGCAGTCGTCACGCTTGGCGGCGAGCTCCTTGTTCTCCTCCAGGAAGTCGAGCTTATATCGGACACTCATATTGGTGTTCTTATAGAACTGAAGCATCTCATATACGATGCGGGCATTTTCGGGAGCCAGCTCGTGTGCCTTCTCCAGCAGGGCGCCGCTGAGCTCGGGCTTGCCCATGTGATCAAAATAGGCGGTCGCCAGATTGCGGTAGTTGAACGCGAAGTCCGGATTGAGCTCTCTGGAGCGCTCCCATGCCTCGACCGCGGCGGAATAGAACATACGGTCATAGTACAGACAGCCCAGCAGATACTGTGCGCGCCACTCATCCACGCTGAGCACGGCAATGTCATCCAGACGGTTGGGGAAGCAGAGATACATATCGGACTCTTCGGCCTTCCCGCCGGTGATGGCGGCGATATGATAGCTGAGAAGCTGATTCTGCGCGGTGCACATTCTCAGTGCCCTGAGCGCTTCGTCAAAGAGACCGGCGCGCTTGAAGTCCAGCGCGATATCCAGCATATCCTCGCTGCGGCCGAGAATGAACTCCTCCATGGGTCTGCCGCTGAGCAGATACAGGGCGAAGCGGGCGGTGGTATCCTGCGGGGTCTCGACAAGGATCTGCTCCAGAGCGGCAGTATCGCCGGTCAGGTAGGCAAGCAGGTCGCGGGCGGCAAAGAACTTTATGTTGGTCTCCAGTGCGAGCTTCAGATGCGCGACGGCCTTTGCCTTATCGCCCATGGCGCACTCGATGCAGGCGATCTCATAATAGCTCTGGCTGCGCCACTGATACTGCCATGCGGCGGCGTTATAGAGATCCAGCGCCTTTGCAAAGTTGCCCATCAGCTTCTGCAGGCGGGCCATCATGTACAGAGCTTCGGTATCGGAGGGGTTGTCGTTGCGCATACGGATGCGGTCGATAGCCTTCTGCAGATATGCCTCGGCAGCGGCAAAGTCGCCCTTCTCCATGCTCTGCTTACCCATGGCCAGGTTGCAGCGGTAATCCTTCGGATCGCGGCGCAGAGCCTCCATGTAATAGTCAATGGGATCATAGGTGTGGTGCTTGTACTGTTCAAGGTGAGCACCATGGAGATACAGCTCCTCCACCGATTCCACATCCTTGGGCTCGGGCGGAATGGGTCTTGCCTTGGGTGCTTCCCTGAGGCCGTGGCGGGGTTGCCTGTAGCTGACGAGGACGGTGCCGTCCGCAGCCGCGAGGGTGACAAGGATATCGTGAACATCGGCGCCCTCGGGCAGCTCTGCCGTATCGGTAAAGAAATGGTCGGGATCGAGATCGGCGGTCTTGGAGTAGAACTCCTTGCCCTCGTATTTCAGCGTAAATACGGCGCCTTCCCGGAGAGACGTGGTGACAGCGCCGAAGTGCAGCCTGCCGTCTTCCTTCAGATCAAAGGAGACTGCCCCCTCCACGCTTGCGTTGCGTACCTCGCCGATGCCCTTCACGGGGAACCAGAACTGGGTGAATTCCTTGGTCTCGCCGGGCATGATGTATGTAAAGTCAGGCTGGTTATCGGTGTAGACACCGGTCATCAGCTCAATATAGCGGTCTTCGTTGTCGGTGAGGTTGGCGCACCAGGAGTGACCGAAGGGGCCGTCGCCCCAGGTCCACATCTTTTTGCCGACTGAAATGTGATGGTCGGCGATGGCAACAGTACCGGCGTCGGCGGCGAAGTCATAGCCGCTCAAAAAGTCCATTTGGGACTGGCCGCGCATGACCATGACGGAGGTAGGCAGCTTGATGTTGGAGTACCACGTTGCGTCAATTCCGTCGCCGTAGTCAAAGGGTCGGGCGGATTTGTATATGCCCTTCATGACCGGGAAGCTGATGACAGCCCGGCGGTCATGGTCGTTGCCGTATTCCACATCGGGCGGGAAGCTTGCCTTGTACTGGGGATGGACACGGACGGAGAGGTTGTTCCACCACATAAAGGGCAAGGGTCTGTCTGAACGGTTATACATCAGCACCTTCGCCTCAACGACAGACTTGTCGGGATATACAGTCACACCGACGGCACCGCGCATACGGTTGAAGGGCTCTGCCTCACCCATCCAGCAGGTCACGGAGCCGTCCTCATTGTCGCGGATTGTCGCTTCGACGGGCATGAAGGTAGTAGGTCTGTGGTGCTGGGGCCAGTTGAACTCCACGCCGCCGGAGACCCAGGGGCCTGCAATGCCGATCATCGCGGGCTTGATGACGATGTTCTTGTAGATGAACTCATAGCCGTTG
>JAZUJF010000127.1:0-8220 GCA_045642585.1 Candidatus Limivicinus sp. | reverse complement strand
CCTGCCATGGAGCAGGCGAATGCAAAACGCCGCTTCTGTTTGGAAATCTCATAAAGAATAATTTGATCCGGATAGCTCAAAAAGAGCTGTCCGGATCATTCTATGTGCGACGCTGTAGAAAGGCGGATATTGAGCGGTTACAATGTTCAAGCGCTCATGTTCTTTCTGTATTGGGTGGGAGTCGTGCCCATTATTTTTCTGAATTCTCTGTTAAATGTCCGCAGAGAGGTATATCCCACAGCAATAGCAACAGATGTTATATCCATATCCGACTCATTGAGCAGGTAGCATACCCTGTCTATTCGTATACGGTTCACATGTTCGTTAAAGGTACAACCGGTTGTTGCCTTGAAGAGTTTTGATAGATATGTATAATCGTATTTCAATTCTTTTGCCACAGAGCGCAGATCGCATTCCCGCTCGTAATTCTCATCCACGTATATCATTACCTTCTCCACAGCACTGCATCTGTCTGCCGGCTGCGGGCGCTCCGTTGTTTTGACTTCTTTTTTCATATGCAGGCACAGACCGTAAAAAAACGCCCTTACCTCTAGCATATCTGTCCCTGACGGGAAGCACAGTTCTCCCACATTCATGGTGAAAATAGGGATCTCGGGGATCTTACCGTGGGTATCCTGCTCAAATTCCGGGATAAAGTCGGTTGAAAACAGGCATATCTTCACCGACGATCTGTCATCAACGGAAAACCGATGGTGCTGCATGGGAAATATTACCGCACAGTCTCCGGCCTTCATAACATACGGCACACCATCTATCACAGTCTCTATCATGCCCCGAATGACTATCATCACCTCAAATGTACGGTGTATATGCTCCGGAAAGCTTATTCCTCTCGCCATAAATATTCTGTATCTCCTGTCTTTTGCACTCAGACCGATCGTATTTTCCATATCGCGCACCTGTTATTTTTTTCACTAAACATTAATTTTGTCTGGTATTATACAATGTTTGTCTTGCATAAGCAAGTTTATTTATGCTAAAATCAGCAGGCTTTCGCGAAAAGTATATACAATATCAGGAGAAATCATGAACGCACTTATCGCCTTTTTACCATTGCTGTTCTGCGTGATCGCCATGTCGGTGTTCAATATGCCGGCAAAGCGGGCGCTGCCCATTACCTGGCTTATAGCCTGCATAGCAGGCTATTTTGTATGGAAAATGGACCTCACTCAGCTGGCCGCCTATTCCCTCAGCGGTCTTCTCAATTCCATCGATGTGCTGATAACCATTTTCGGCGCTGTCATCGTCATGAACACGCTGAAATCCTCCGGTGCAATGGCCTCCATCAACAACGGCTTCATGAGCATCAGCAGCGATGCCCGTATCCAGGTCATAATCATCGGCTGGATGTTCGTATGCTTCCTTGAGGGTGCCGCAGGCTTTGGCACTCCGGCAGCTCTTGCAGCCCCTATTCTTGTCAGTCTCGGCTTCCCGCCTGTGTGCGCCGCAGTGGTCGCCCTTATCTGCGATTCCTGCCCCGTCTCTTTCGGCGCAATAGGCACGCCCGTAGCCCAGTCTGTGGCCTGCCTCGGCAGTGAGATCGCCACTGAAGAATTCTCCGCAGCTTTGAGCCTGTGGACTGCTATCCCCCATGCCGTGATGGCAGTTTTTGTCCCCTTTATGGCCGTGGTCGTCATGTGCATTTTCTTCGGCAGGGAGCGCTCTATCAAGCCCGCTCTGCAGGTCCTTCCCTTTGCTCTGTTCAGCGGCATTGCGTTTGCTTTGCCTTATGTGCTTGTCTCAGCTACTCTGGGCTATGAGTTCCCGGCTCTGTTCGGCGCTCTATTCGGTCTTCTCGTCTGTGTACTTGCCGCAAAAAATGGCTTCCTTGTACCAAAGAGTGTTTGGACCTTCTCCGACGAAAAGGACTGGGATGAATCATGGAAAGCTACCGTCAAGCTTCAGGAGTTGAAGCGTTCGGATATGCCGCTGATGAAAGCATGGCTTCCATACGGTATCATCGCCGTTCTGCTTGTCGTCACCCGCATTCCCGCTCTCGGCATCAAGCCCATACTCACCGGCTCCGATCCCGCTACCGCCGCCATCTTCTCAATCAAATTCGGCGAGATTTTCGGTGTAGCTAACACTGCATACACTCTCAAGTGGGCTTGGCTGCCCGGCACAATGTTCATCGCCTCTGCTCTACTCACTATTGTCATCCATTCGATGAAAAAGGCTGAGGTGGAGCTGGCATGGCGCTCTACTTTCCAGCAGGTCGGAGCTGCAGCTGTCGCTGTTATTTTTGGTCTGGCACTGGTACAGATCATGCGCTACTCCGGAAGCAACGATCCCGGTGACGACTCCATGAAGAGCATGATCTTCTATATGGCTCAGGCACTGTCCATGGCCGGGACCCGGCTGTATATGGTCTTCGCGCCTCTGATAGGTATTCTGGGCGCCTTCGTTTCCGGCTCCAATACCGTATCCAACACACTGTTCACTAATCTGCAGTATCAGACGGCTTCCGCGCTGGATATGTCCACCGTTATGGTGGTAGCGCTGCAGATCATCGGCGGAGCTATCGGTAACATGATCTGCGTGAATAATGTAGTAGCTGCCTGTGCCACCGTCGGCACTCCCGGCAAAGAAGGTAAGATCATACGGCTAAATCTTATACCTACCGTTATTTACACTGTCGCTGTCATTCTGGTAATGCTTGTCTTCAAAGCGCCCGCTTTACCTTAATTGATTTTCTAAAGGATTAATATTTAACTGTCCTTGGCAAGCAATGCATGTGGCGCGCACATACAGCAAAACAGCGGCTCACAGCGAAACCGGAACCGCTGTTTCAGCTCGTTGGGCAACATTCCAAACCCTTTGAAACGCACTATGTGCGGCTGCGCGATTGGAAATCGCTTATAAATTACATACATTATTCACCAGTACTAAGTTACTCCTCTCTTTAATACTTATACAAGTCTATTATAGCATCACGGGATTATCTATCCATGTATTTTCCGCCCATACTACGGAGAATATGAAATTGTGTTTGCCGGGGGCGCAAAAGAAAGAATTCCGATACGCTTCTCCCTGCATCTCCACAGTTCGGTTTAATAAAATCCTGCACCGAATATTCCTCCCGCGCGTCACCGATTTTTGCAAAGAAATACATAAAAAATAAAAAGCTCATTGCCTATGATAAATGTGATTTATGGTATTGCATGTTATTATATTAATAATTATGCTCCCTAAATAGCTGGAAAGGATGATTTAATTGGAACATACCCTCGAAAAATTTGTTGCCAAGGTGCTTGACGAGCACGGCTGTGACCGCAGACAGGTAATTGCCATCATGCAGGATATTCAGGCAAAATACCGCTACCTCCCCGCTGAAAGCCTCCGCTACGTGGCGGACAAGCTGAACATGAGCACGGCGGATATCTACGGTGTCGCCACCTTCTATGAGAACTTCTCCCTTGAACCCAAAGGAAAATACGTCATCAAGTGCTGCAACGGCACGGCCTGCCACGTGCGCAAGTCCGATGCCATTGCGGACGAGTTGTATAAGGAGACCGGCACTTCGCCGGAAAAGACCACCTCGGACGATATGCTGTTCACCGTGGAGCGCGTCTCCTGTCTGGGTGCCTGCGGCCTTGCGCCGGTGTGCACCGTGAACGACGTAGTCCATGCTCCCATGACCCCGGATAAGGTCAAGGAGCTGATCAACGCGCTGAAAGAGGAGGACGCAAAGGCATGAAAATAGAGTCAAGACAGCAGCTCTCCCAGCTTCGCGGGGAATACAGAGAGGCTCTGGGTCTGCAGAAGAAGCAGATCGTCATCTGCGGCGGCTCCGGCTGTGTGGCCGGCGGCTCCAAGCTGGTATACGCCCGGATGAAGGAGCTTATGGAGCAGCGCGGCATGAAGGTGGACGTGGTTCTTCAGCACGAGAGCCACGAGGAGTCCGTGGGCTTAAAGCACAGCGGCTGCCACGGCTTCTGCGCCATGGGTCCCCTTGTGCGCATCGAGCCGGACGGTCTTCTCTACATAAAGGTCAAGCCCGAGCACTGCGAGCAGATTATTGACCGCACCGTCCTTAACGACGAGATCATCGAGGAGCTTGTCTACCACGACGAAGGAAAAGCCTTCCCCCGTCAGGAGGACATTCCCTTCTATAAAAAGCAGTCCCGCGTAGTGCTGGAGCACTGCGGACACATCAACGCCGAGAGCGTTGAGGAATACATAGCCATCGGCGGTTACTCCGCGCTTGAAAAGGCCCTTTTTGACATGGAGCCCCAGCAGATCATCGACGAGGTGAGCAATTCCGGCATCCGCGGCCGCGGCGGCGCGGGCTTCCCCGCCGGTAAGGAGTGGGCACAGGTGGGGGCACACAAGGACGCTCCCGTGAAGTACATCGTCTCCAACGGCGACGAGGGCGACCCCGGCGCGTTCATGCACCGTTCCGTCATGGAGGGCGACCCCCACCGCATGATCGAGGGTATGATCATCGCCGGTATCGCCTGCGGCGCGGAGGAGGGCTATATTTACGTCCGTGCAGAGTATCCTCTGGCCGTGCAGAGACTGAAAAAGGCCATCGAGGACGATAACCAATACGGTATTCTGGGCGACAACATCTTTGGCTCGGGCAAGAGCTTCCATCTGCATATCAACAAGGGCGCAGGCGCGTTCGTCTGCGGCGAAGGCTCCGCTCTGACCTCCTCCATCGAAGGCAAGCGCGGCATGCCCCGCACCAAGCCCCCCAGAACCGTGGATGAGGGTCTGTTTGCCGCTCCCACCGTGCTCAACAACGTGGAGACGCTGGCCAATATCGCCTCCATCATCATCAACGGCTCCGAGTGGTACAAGAGCATCGGCACGGAGAAC
Source organism: Candidatus Limivicinus sp. (assembly GCA_045642585.1). GTDB lineage: Bacteria > Bacillota > Clostridia > Oscillospirales > Oscillospiraceae > Limivicinus. Next base: position 3,378 of record JAZUJF010000127.1, on the reverse strand, counting down.
AACTCCGGCACCAAGGTCTTTGCTCTTACCGGCAACATCCGTCACACCGGCCTTGTGGAGGTTCCCATGGGCACACCTCTGAAGGACATCGTGTTCGACATCGGCGGCGGCTGCACCCACGGCGAGTTCAAGGCCGTTCAGATCGGCGGCCCCTCCGGCGCGTGCCTGGCCAAGGAGCATCTGGATCTGCCTCTGGACTTCGACTCCACCAAGAAGGGGGGAGCCATCATCGGCTCCGGCGGTCTGGTGGTCATGGCGGACGACACCTGCATGGTGGAGCTGGCCCGCTTCTTCATGAACTTCATCAAGAACGAGAGCTGCGGCAAGTGCACCGCCTGCCGTGACGGCGTGCCCAGAATTCTGTCGATCCTGGAGCGCATCACCAACGGCGAGGGCAAGGAGGAGGATCTGGATATGCTGGAGGAGCTGTCCTCCATGGTGCGTACCTGCTCCCTCTGCGGTCTGGGCAAGACGGCCACCAACCCCGTGGTCAGTACGCTCAAGTATTTCCGGGACGAGTATCTGGCCCACATCGTGGACGGCAAGTGCCCCGCCCACCAGTGCAAGGGCATGAAGCGCTACGTCATTGATCCCGATCTCTGCCGCGGCTGCGGACGCTGCAGGAACAACTGCCCCGCCGGGGCCATCACCGGCACGGTGAAGCAGCCCCACGTCATTGACCCCCAGAAGTGCAAGCGCTGCGGGCTCTGCGCCGCCAACTGCGCATTCAAGGCCATAAAGGAGGAGCTCTGATCCATGAAAACTATGTTCATCGACGGCGTAAGCTGCGCCTTTGACAAGGAGCGCAACGTGCTGGAGGTCGCCCGCAAGAACGGCATCGACATCCCCAGCCTGTGCTACTGCGAAAACCTGTCCATTTACGGCGGCTGCCGTCTCTGCCTTGTCGAGACAGAGCGCGGCGGACTTGACACCGCCTGCACCATCATCCCCAAAGACGGCATGGTCATCAAGACCAACACCGAAAAGCTGCGCCGTCAGCGCCGCCTGCTCCTGGAGCTGCTGCTGAGCAACCACAAGGAGGAGTGCGCCGTCTGCGACAAATCCGAGACCTGCAAGCTCCGTGAGTACGCTCACCGCTACGGCGTGGAGAAGGTGCGCTTTGACGTGGAGTACAACGACGCTCCCAAGGACGAGAGCTCTCCCTCCATCGTCCGTGACCCCTCCAAGTGCATCCTCTGCGGTCAGTGCGTGAGAATGTGCAGCGAGATCCAGAACATCCACGCCATCGACTTCGCCAAGCGCGGCAAGTATGCCAGCGTTGGCTGCGGCTTCGGTGACACCCTGGCCGACACCAACTGCGTGGGCTGCGGTCAGTGCGCGGCCGTCTGCCCCACCGGCGCCATCGTTATCAAAAACGAGACCAAGAAGATGTGGAAGTTCATCGACGACAGGAACAGGAAGGTCGTGGTACAGATCGCTCCCGCCGTGCGCGTGGGCATTGGCGAGGAATTCGGCCTTCCCGCGGGCACGCCCGTGGTGGGCAAGATCGTCACCGCTCTCAAGCGGCTGGGTGCGGACGTGGTGTTCGACACCAGCCTCACCGCCGACCTGACCATTATGGAAGAATCCGCCGAGTTCCTGCACAAACTGGAGACCGGGGCAAAGCTGCCCATGTTCACCTCCTGCTGCCCCGGCTGGATCAAGCACATCGAGAAGACCTATCCCGACATCATGCCTCAGGTCTCCACCTGCGGCTCCCCCATGGAGATGTTCGGTGCTCTCATCCGCCAGTTCTATAAGGACGAGGACGTGTACTCCGTGGCCATCATGCCCTGCACCGCCAAGAAGGCCGAGGCTGTCCGCCCCGAGCTGGAGAAGGACGGCAAGCGCCTCATTGATCTGGTGCTCACCACCCAGGAGCTGGCACGCATGATCAAGGAAGCGGGCATCGACTTCAAGAATCTGCCCGATACCGAGCCTGACAGCCCCTTCGCCTCCTACACCGGCGCCGGCGTCATCTTCGGCGTCACCGGCGGCGTGACCGAGGCAGTCATCCGCCACGTCCTTGCCGACAAGTCCGGCGAGACCATTGCCAAGGTGGCACAGTGCGGCGTCCGCGGTCTGGACGGCATCAAGGCGTTCGAGGTCACGGCGGGCGACGTTACCCTGCGTATCGCTGTCGTCAGCGGTCTGGGCAACACCGACAAGCTCATTGAGAAGATCAAGAGCGGCGAGGAGTTCTTCCACTTTGTGGAGGTCATGGCCTGCCCCAACGGCTGCATCGGCGGCGGCGGGCAGCCCTCCGGCTCCAACGCACGCAAGGCGGAGCGCTGCGCCGGCATCTTCGTTGCCGACGAGGAATGCGCCCTCCGTTCCAGCGACATGAACCCCGATCTTGCCAAGGTGTATGAGCTGGTGGGTGAGCGTGCTCACGAGCTGTTCCACATCCACTATCCGTCACACAAGGCACACGAGGAATGAAGCTTAACAAAGTCACCCGCGCGGCGATCCTGCTGGCGCTGGCCGTGGCAAGTCAGTTTCTGAAAAACCTGTCCGTGTACATCACCGGCCCCATCATCAACTGTATTCTGGTGATCTGTGTGATGTACTGCGGGCTGGGGAATGCGGCCGTGCTGTGCGCGGTGCTGCCCATCACCTCATGGCTCATCACCGACAGTCCCATCATCAGCGCCATGCCTGTGATCCTGCCGTGCATCATGGCGGGGAATTTCGTGCTGGTGCTGGCGGTGTGGCTGTCACAGAAGCGCGGTGAAAGCAGCAGAAGGCTGATCATCGGAATGGCAGCAGGCTGTGCGGTAAAGGCGCTTTTCATGTGGCTGACGGTGTCCTGTCTGGTGCTGGCGCTGCTGGGGCCTGGGAGCGGGCTCCCCGCTCCGGCGCTGACCGCAGCAAAGCTCGCCTTCTCTGTGACCCAGCTCATCACGGCGATCATGGGCTGCATCCTCATCTTGGCAGTAAAAAGAGCAATCGATAAATCAATCGGTTGAGCAGGCTCCCAGCTACGGGGAAAGCTCTCCCGCGGGATTTAATGTGTAATTCGAATCCTCCATTCATCCGGCTGGAAGCCGTTTTCCGAAAAAAGTTGCCTAGACATCAGCTGCGCTGTAAAAAATGGGGCTGCTGCAAAATGTGAATTTTGCAGCAGCCCCATTGATTACTTATTTCTGCCGCAATCCTTTATCAGCGCTTTGCGGCGTTGTGCAATAATATACCTGATACTCCCTGATGTTGCAATCGGAAAATGATAATTACCGGTAGCCTCCATAGTTACATGGACCTCTTCTTCAAAATCATCCAGCTGATCTGCAAGCTTTTTAAGATCACTTTGTGTGTGTTCGTAATCTCTGGGGGACATTATCACTTCCCCATACGGTTTTAAAATACAAATCGTACTTT
>JAZUJF010000126.1:0-18501 GCA_045642585.1 Candidatus Limivicinus sp. | reverse complement strand
TCCTTGAAATACACAAAGTATTCCCGCGAAAGCTTTTCTCGTCTTGAGAAAAATTCTGCTCTTTTGAGATGCGAAGCAGTTTTGAGCCAGCAATTTTTCGTTCAGACGAGGCAACAAAAATCCGGGAATCCTGACGGATTTCCGGAGTTTTTTGTGAAGTATGAGCGGAAAAGGGCGGATCAAAACCGATAAATCCCTATGGTGCACCGCCTTTTACCGACGCATTATATCGACGCATTATATTACAATATGATATAGGTTATCCAAACGCGCTATCAGAATATTATGTCAACTTTTGTCTGACAATCAGTATAAAACTGATATTTTTTGTAACTTTTTCATAGGGATAGATTAAAAAGTTTTAAGAAAAAACTACTTGCTTTTTTCTTATTCTCCGACTATAATAGTAAACAATTATGTAGCATGAGCCAGGCTTGATCGTATTCATCCCGAGTGTGACATTTTCGCCATGTTCCGGATAAAGGTTTTAGCTCAGTGTGTGTTTCGGTTTTTCTGTACTGCTGCTTAATAAAAATCTCAATTTGAGGAGGAATGACAAAATGAAGAAACGGCTGATAGCGATTCTTCTGACTCTGTGCATGATCTTCTCCCTTATTCCGTCGATGACACTGTCTGCATCCGCGGCATTCTGGGACAAAGAAGAGGCTGAATATCAGCACTATGTACCGATGGGTACAAGTATTACCGGAGGCTACGGCATCACCATGAGTCCCGGCTGGTGGGGCGGAATGATGGTCGATATCGTCGGCAGCTTCGGCAAAGGCGCATATCCCGGCCTTATCGCCGACCATTACGGAATACCCAGAGAGAATTGCTACGACGGCGCTCTGCTTGGTACCCGTACCAAGGAGTTCCGTGTCCTGCTTGAGGATGACTACCACGGTGATGAATTTACCGAGGGCTGGTCTCAGGCCAAGTGCGGCAACGGCGAGGCTCATCTGAAGGAGATCGCGGCCGAATATAAGGAAAATCTCGCAAATGCCGACCTCATAACCATCGAGCTTGGCAGCAACGATGTGTTCAGTTATCTCGTCTATTACATCTCCGAGTATATGCAGGTAGCGGCAGAGGACGAGGCAGCGGAAGAGGACGAGGATGAAGGATACTATGCTGCTCTCATTAACACCCTGAGAGAAGAGCAGAATGAATTTCTCGCTCTGTTCGGTCTGGCGTCTGTGGCAGACAGCATGGGTATATACCGGGATGTATTGTCTTACATACTGGAGCTGAAGAGCCAGGCTGAGATCGAGTTCATGGAGAACTTCAATGCAGTCATCAAGGACATCAGGGATATCAACACCGATGCTGAGATATATGTTATCTCCATGTACAACCCCATTCCCTATCTGCTCACTCATGAGATCACGAATAACGATAACGGCTCTGATACCATCAAGCAGCTCGTTCTCTCCACCGGTGAGACCTTCATGCTCTCCGAGGAGAAGACAATGGAGCTGGCAGAGCTGGTTTCCGACGCGGCAGTAGATAAGCAGAATGACTATATGCACTACCTGTGCCCCCAGTCCCACCAGTATACATTTGTCGATGTGACCGGCATCGACATGACCGGCAGCTCTGACGGCTCTCACCCCAGCTATGCGGGCCATGACTACATTGCCCAGGCTATTGAGGCGGCTATCGGTGAGAATCATGTTTGCCATCATGTCCATACCAAGGCCATCGGCGCAGTTCGTCCCACAATACTGACTCTGGGTTATACCGGCGTCATAGTTTGCACCGACTGCGGTGAGGTCATGTCTACCGGCAAGATCATCACTTACAAGGAATACAAGAATCAGCAGGATATAGGCGAGATCGAGACAGATCCGAAGGAAGAGCCTGTTCCCGGGGTCGAGCCTCCTCCGGTTGAGGATCCGCAGGCAGAATTCCCCGAAACACCCGACTATTCTGTGCTTGCCTTCACCTCCGACATACATAATTCCAACGGGGACAAATCCGCTTCCCGCTTTGCAAACTGGATCACCAACACCCAGAGAAATGAGGGAGCTTTTGACTTCCTGGGCTCCTGCGGTGATACCGGCAACGGCAACGGCAGCGACAGCGGCGACAGATTCTGGGCACTGGTTCAGAAGGCTGTGGATGCTGTTCTGAACTCAAATATAGAGTATTACGCCTTTACAAGCGGCAACCATGAAAATGAGCAGGGCCAGATCAACAGCGGCACCACCAACCCCACCGCCTCCTACTTCACCGTGCTCGGTGAGCCTAAGACCGGCCTCGCTCCCGATGCAAACTATAAGGTATACTGCTTCGGCGCAACTCAGGCAGCCAACGAGTTCCTGGATTCCAGCATAGAGCAGCTGGATGAATATCTTGCCGGCGTAGACAAGGATGAGCCTGTTTTCGTTCTGTCTCACTACCCCCTGCACAGCACCGGCGGCAGGACCATCGGCAATATTTCCAGTGTTATCGAAGTCCTGAACAAGTACCCCAATGTCATTTTCCTCTGGGGTCATAACCACACCAATGCCGACAATCAGGAGAAGCACTACGACCAGGTCTTCACCGGTAAGATCGACAACACTCCCATCAACTTCACCTATGCCGCCGCAGGCTGCATGAGTGACACTGAGTACAGCGCCGGCAGCGCTTCTGTCGAAGGCAAGGGCATTATCGTCACCGTCTCCGACGATGAGGACGATCCTCTTACCGAAGAGCTGGAGGTTCCCGAGGTCAGCCTGATGTATGTGGATGCCGACGGAAACCCCGTTACCAGCCCTGTATTTGTTGATATCAGCGGACAGTCCAACGGATATGAAAAGCTGGATACCGAGCCTGTTACCAGCGATAAGATCGAGGTTGCAGCCAAGGTCGAAGCCGGCAAGCAGTACCTGATAACTATCAAGCCCGACGATGATGTTTTCGCTCTTGACCTCAGCGTTGACGGCGGCTACACCAACAAGAACAGCTATACCTACAGCGGCTATACCGGCACCCCCGTCATCTTCGATGCCTCGGGTGTAACTGTAGAAAATGATGCCGTCTGGATGTTTGAGGATGCAGGCTCCGGCAACTTTTACATCAGAAATATGCTGACCGGTTTGTATCTGAATGCGACATATTCCGGCGACGGCGACAACAGAGGCGGCAGCATCTTCGCGGGGCAGGCCAAGGAAAAGTGGTCCTATTCCGGCGGCAAGCTCAAGCACGAGCCTACAGGAAAGTATCTCGTGTATGAGGTCGATTCCGATGTAAAAGACAAACCCTATACCGGCAATGTTGATCTGTTCACATTGCGCTCCTCCGCCGAGGCCTTTACTATCTACAGTGTCCCTGAAGGACTTGTAGAGTTGCCCGAAGCTCCCGTTGATCCCTCTGTCCCCCAGCCCGGAGAGGCTAAGCATCTGGATGTTGCCAACGCTCTCAGTGCCGGTCATAAGTACATGATCGTCTCCAAGGGTCACGCACTCAACACAGATCCTAACCCCGGCTATCTGAATACCGACGGCTATTCCTACACGGGCTTTGACGGTGTCAAGCTCAAATATAAGAGCCGTGAGCTCAATAGCTGGATCTACGAGAATATGGTCTTCGAGTGCGAGGAGATCAAAGGCGGCTTTGCTCTGAAGAGTCTGATGACCGGAGAGTATCTTGACTCTGTTTACGGCGGCTCCAAGAAGGGCGGAGACCTGCTCCTCACAGATACACCCGCAGCATGGCGTCTTGAAAGCGGAAAGCTGTACAGCGTCAACAGCGAAAAATACCTCACCTATGATGAAATTGACGAAAACAAGATCAATGAGGGCAATGACGAGCTGTTCACTATCCGCTCCGAAGGAAATGCGGCAGCTGTCACTATCTATGAGATAGTAGACATGGAAGAGGTCCATGGCATAGAAGAACAGGAGCCTCTGAGCTTCACACCTGAAGACATGACTCTTGTTCCCGAAGCCTTCAACGACGGAACCTTTGTAATCGCCTACGGTGACCGCGCTCTGGCCACCTGCGTTACCGGCGGATACAGTCTCTCCTCCGGTTACAGGTACACCGGACTTGAGTACCGCAAGATCGGTTTGAACGGCGATTCCATGATCGATCCTTCTACTCTTACCACCAATATCCTGTGGCAGTTCGAGAAGGTGGGCAGCAACAAGTTCACAATTAAGAATGTGTTCTCCGGTGAGTATCTGTGCGCTTCCTTCATGCCCAACGAAGACGGCGCAAAGACCGGTATGCTGTTCCTGGGCGATGAGCCTCAGGCTTGGAAATACAGCTCAGGAAGCCTTGTCCATGCACAGACAGGAAAGAATCTCTCCTATGAGACAAAGGATAATGTTACCGCTGAATTTGAGGGTACTCTGAATTACTTCACCGTTCGCTCCTCCGATAGCTATACAAAGCTGTACTTTGTTGATGATCCCGCACAGAGAGGCGACATCAAGACCCCCGATGAACATGATCTTCTCGGCTCCTGCGTCGCGTGGCGGCAGGTCGGTCTTGGCAGTGACACCTTCGCACTTGTTCTGAACAACTATGTGCTCGGTATTGAGAACGGCTCTGTTGTGACCAAGAAGTTCAGCAGCGCGTCTGAGCTGGGTGCACTGACTGACAACTATCTCTGGGTGATCAAAGCACAGGGTAACGGATGCACTGTTATGAATGCGATGACAAAGCAGTATCTTTCCGTCTTTGTTAAGAACAGTCTGCTGTCCAGTACGGTTTCCTTCACCCTCAGCACTGCACCCTACGAATGGGCCTTTGATAACGGTCTGACTACCAAAGTGACGACCAAGCCGCTTCTCATCAAACACACCAATACCTACTATTTGACCTGCGGCGGCGGCGATGTGTCTCTGTCCACCAAAAAGATCAGCAACACCCTGAGGCTCTTCAAGATGATCTCCGGCGGTGAGCACACGATTGAGACTACACCCATTGATAACGGCGTAAATTACTCCTGCCTCGTGTGCGGCAAGTCTCACAATGTCATGAACTGACGGGAATGATCTCCGGAAGGAACAATTTCAAATTATCTTTAATCGTAGTATTCTCCTGCGTCTGACGGCGCAGGAGAATACTGGCGTTGACTCCATTTTTTTTACAAAAAACAGAAAGGGTATAGACAATGTCTGAGTCCATAACAGGTTACCCGTCGATCGACCGCCCGTGGCTGAACCGTTATCCCAAAGAGCTGATAGACGATAAGGTGTCAGTTCAAAGTATTTATGACTATCTGCGTGAGTGTAATAAAGACAATCTTGAAACACCGGCGCTGAACTACTTTGGAAAGAAGCTTACCTACCGTCAGTTCTTTAATGAAATAGAAACGGCCGCACTTGCCTTCAGAGCGGTCGGCGTCAAAGAAGGGGATATAGTAACAGTAGTGTCGCTTTCATGCGTCCGCTCTGTCGTATGTATGTATGCGCTCAACAAAATCGGCGCAATGCCAAGCTATATTAATGTTCTGGCCCTTGAGAATGAATGTGTAACATATTTTACCGAAGCAAGATCCCGGCTCGTAATTACCCTGGATGTTTTTGCCGACAAGGTAGTGCGCGCCGCGCATAAGAGCAATGTTGAGACCGTTCTTGTCTATTCCATGGCTGATGATGCACCGGCTGCGGTCAAGGCTGCTATGGGAATCAAGATGCGCGGGATGGATAAGAGCTTTTACAGGGACAGCCTTGTTCTGACATGGAAAGCATTCATTGCCAAGGCTGAGGGTCAGCCGGCAATAGAATATGTTAAGGACGGTAATACAGGGGCGTTCTTCGGCCACACCGGGGGTACTACAGGATTTCCCAAAAATGTTATTCTGGCCGACCATCCCTTCAATATAATTGCCAGCTTCAGCCGCAAGGTAAAAGCAGGAGAACCCGGGGATATATTCCTCAGCGGTATGATCCCCTATGTCATCTACTCCACTATTGTCAATATCCATATGCCCCTTTGCTATGGATATGAGCTTGTGCTTATTCCGAAGTTTGATCCCGCTGAGTGGCACAAATACATCAGAAAGTATAGACCGAACCACTGCTATCTTATCCCCGCCTATGCTCAGGGTATGCTGAACAATAAAAAAGTAAGCAGCATGGATCTGAGCTGCTTCAAGACCTTCGGAGTCGGCGGAGAAGGTATGACTCTGACACTTGAGCGGGACTTCAATAATTTCCTCAAGCAGCATAAATCTCCCGCATATCTCAGAAAAGGCTACGGCATGACCGAGCTCTGCGCTCTGGATGTGGTGGAGAACGGATTTGCACGAAAGCTGGGCTCTGTTGGCGTTCCTCTCCCTCAGAACAATGTAATGATCTATGATAATGACGCACAGCAGGAGTGTAAATACAATGTGAACGGAGAGATCTGTCTCCAGTGTGCAACCGCTATGCTCGGTTATCAGGATAACCCGGAGGAGGAAAAGAACCTCATTCGTATCCATCCTGACGGAAGCAGATGGTTCCATACAGGCGACCTGGGATATGTTGATGAAGAAGGGTTCCTGTTTGTTGTCGGCCGTCTAAAGCGTATGATAATGACGGTGATCGACGGTAAGGTGTACAAGATCCCGCCTCAGAATGTTGAAAATGTGATCGCGACCGATACCGATGTCAGAGAAGTCTGCGTGATAAGGGCTTCCGACGGCTACAATAAGGTGTTGAAGGCTATTGTGGTTCCCAAGGAAGGCCGCGATACAGAGGCAATGATAAAGCGTCTGAGAGACCTCTGCAATAAAGAGCTTCAGGACAATATGCGCCCTTCATTCTATGAGATCAGCGGACCGCTTCCCCGTACTCCCGCCGGGAAGGTGGACTTCGTTACCCTGGAAAAGGAATGTGTCTGATTTCTATCAGTGCTTAGTATTATACTGTCCTCCAATAAAAAGAGGGCTTTGTCCTAAGATAATAACAGAAGAAGATGCACGGTGGCGTAAAAGCTGCCGTGCATTTTTTTGCCAGGGCGGGGCAATACTAATCTACTCCGGTTTTTCGGAGTAGATTGGAGAGAATATGCAGGGAAAAGTTGAGCTATGCGGTGTTAATACGGCAAAGCTTCCGCTGCTGAAGCCATCGGAGACCAGAGAGCTTCTGGAACAGGCCCGGCAGGGAAACCACAGTGCCCGCGAAAAACTGATCGCAGGAAATCTGAGACTTGTCCTCAGCGTTATTCAGAAATTTTCCGGCAGGGGAGAGAGCATGGACGATCTGTTTCAGGTAGGCTGCATCGGCCTTATAAAGGCTGTGGATTGCTTCGATCTGAGCCAGCAGGTGCAGTTTTCGACCTATGGAGTCCCGATGATAGCCGGGGAGGTGAGGCGCTTTCTCCGTGACCACAGCCCGGTGAGAGTATCGCGGTCTATGCGGGACACAGCGTACAGAGTTCTTCAGATGCGCGAGCAGCTCACCTATGAGACGGGAAGAGAACCGGATGTGGCGGAAATAGCAAAAAGGCTTGATATATCACGACAGGATGTTGTCTTCGCGATGGAGGCGATATCCGACCCTGTCAGCCTGTATGAGCCCATATACAGCGACGGGGGAGAGACCACTACCGTGATGGATCAGATCGGCGACGAGATGAACACGGACGAGCAGTGGCTGGAGCAGATCGCTCTGAATGATGCCATACAGCGTCTCAGCGAAAGAGAGCGGCATATCCTCGCCCTGCGATTTTATGACGGGCAGACCCAGATGGAGGTAGCAAGGCAGGTCGGTATTTCACAGGCACAGGTATCAAGACTTGAAAAGAACGCGATAAGCGCGATCAAAAAGAATATCAGCGCGTAAAATGAATCCCGGGACGGAATGAAAAACCGCTCCGGGATACATATTATTTACTATGAAAGCTGCGCTTCCATAGTAATATTATAATAATCTCACGTTCCTCGCCGCTTACGCGGCAACCGGAACGGATGAGAAAAAATCCCCATGCGCACTAATCTTTCGTTTATGGCGGTGCGCTCTAATGCGCAAGGGGATTAGTATAAAAAACAAAGTATGCGGTATAGCTCTGACAGCATCACCGAAAAAACTACGATAGCTGCGCTCTCATGTATTCCAGAACCTCCTGACAGAGCGCGTCACGGTTTTCTCGGGTAATATAGAAGCATTTGCAGTTGGGGTGAGAACGCACAGAGTCAAGAAAGGGCATTTCCTTATCCTTCACGGCCGCAATCACGGGAATATCCCCGTCAAGACAGCGCATTATGGCATCGCAGAAGGGCTGAGAGCCCGCTTCCATAAAGCCGATCTCGTCCATCTTTATCACATCGCAGCCGACGCTGTTCCCGAGTATCGCCGCATAGCGGTCAAATGTTTCGGTAAAGCTCTGCCTGTTTCTGGTAAAACACCAGCCCAGCAGATTTTCGTCGGTATAATGCCGTTCCTGCCCCGGAATGTGGATGTAAAGGGGTATGCCCTTTTCACATCTGAGCCGCTCCTCTTTTCTCGTCTCAAAGCCGGAAACAGAGACATTCAGTTCTGCCAGTACCTTGCTGATAAGAGTGCTTTTCCCGACTCCCACAGAGCCGACAATTAGTGCATGAGCCATAGAACCATCCCTCCGAAATAATTCTTACAGTAATAATAGTAATATTACCATATGCTCCGCAAGCTCACAAGCGAAAACGGCATATTGCCGGGTGATGCGTGAAAACAAGACGCGAAATCGTATGAAATCAGATAGACTTTAATATCAGCTAATGACAATATGCACGAATTAGTATGAAAACAAACGAAATCAGATGAACAGTTTAAGACGAATGACTTGTGAAAACCTCCTCAACCATATATAATACTCTCAGATAATATGAATTTTCCGAGGTGCTTAGATGAAAAAAGCTGTCTGCCTTCTGCTGATCGTTTCCATGCTGTGCGCCCTGCTGACGGGCTGCGGCGGTACGGCACAGACCCCGACGCCCTCCTTTGACAATGTGGACTTTGTGACGAGCCCCTTCAAGCATTTGAATAACGGCGGCGTCACCGAGGATGCTGTACTGCCCTATAATATTGACGCCATAACCGGCGCCACCCTTACCGTTGAGGGGCCCGGCATCGTCACGAGCATCCCTCTTTCGGTGCGTGAGCTGGAGAACCGCAACGAGGGTCTTGTCCGCGGAGTATATACGGACTCTGAGGGCGAAAAAATATATGAGGGACTTGACCTGTGGTATATGTTCTCCGGCATGGTGGATGGCGATAACGGCATCATTCTCACCGATACGGCCTACCTTGCGGAGCTGAAAAACTCCAACAGGGAGAGCGTGGCCGCCTTCACTCTTGAACAGGTTAAGCAGGCTCACGACGAGGGCAGGCCCATTATCCTTGCCTATGGTGTGGGGACAAAGGACGGCGGCACTGTGGCACCCTTTGTTTTCGACGCCAAGAGCGAGAATGAACATTCCCTGGGCTACATAGAGGAGCTTAAAAACGACGACGGCTGTATAAAGCTTGTCTATGACACCGGGAAGTATGCCGATAACGGCCGGCCCACCTTCTCCAATGTGGCATATGTGTATGTCCGGGAGGAGACCGAGCCCGGCTTCAAGCACACCGGCTGCTCACCGGAGTCCTTCGGCGGCTCTGCATATCTGGATTACATCGTCACCTTCCGGGGCGATGCGCTGGGCCGTGAGATACCCATGACTGTGCGCCAGATCGAGGATCTGGTGGTGTACGACGGTGACAACGGTATCATTCCCGACGGAATGGGCTATTCAGACTGGTACAGCCTTGCAAACAATGCCTACTGGTATGTGAACCAGTACGAGGGTCTTGACCTGTATAAGCTTCTCATGTACCTTGGCATGAGCTCCGCCGAGGATATGGGCACCAAGGCCGCCCGCACAACTCTTGTGAAGTTCATCGCCGCCGACGGTGTGGCCGCAAACGAGACCTTCTCCGTGGACACTCTTTCATACCCCGACGCATTCGGCTTTTATAATAAAAATGCCGCCGACATAGGCGACGGCAGCTATGTGCCTACCAATGCAGACCTTGTGAAGACCGGCTTCCCGGTACTGCTCTCCTACGGAGTCAATAATTATCCGTATACCATCACCAAGACCGATTCCAACTATGTCTCCGGCCTTGCCAATTCCGGAGGCCCCCTGCGTGTCGTCTTCGGCAAGACCCAGTATAACCACGCTAACGGCTCCAATCAGGTCCAGTATCTCAGCGAGGTCATAGCGGGTGAGGATGTGCTGTACAACACCCACAAATACACCGACAACAAGGCTCAGAATGCCCTGGCCGACAATGAGCTCAGCTTCGTTGTCAATAATACTGACGGCTCCGAGCTTATTAACAGGGTCGTGACCGTCGGTGAAATCGAGGATGTTATCTACGGGGAGGCTGTTGAGGCGTTCCAGAAGAAGACCGCCAGAGTGAAGGACACCTTTGAGGTCGCATCCTCCGGCAAATATGAAAACGGAATATATGAGGGCGTGGATCTTCGCTACTTCCTGATGGATGTAATGGGTCTGCCCGGTACAAACGGAACCGTCACCTTCTCAAACGGAAAGGACGAGGTCACCGTTACACTGGAAGAGCTGATGCGCACCGGCTACAACAGCTCCCTGAAGCGCGGCGGACTTGTCTCCGTGCTGGCATTCTCCAAAAACGGCGCGCCCATGGTGGAGAGCGCCTCTTCAAAGGGCTACGAGAAGAGCGTAAAGCTCAATGCATTCCTGCCCTCTGACCCTGCCGAATACACTGTGGACAACTGCGGCGGACCTCTGACGGTGATCATCCCCAGCACCTCCGCCAACAAGTGTGATGCCAAGTCCGTCGCGGGCGTTACAAAGATCTCCGTGAACCTTGTCCCCGACTCCTACGCCCATATCAACAAGCCGTATGACGCCTTCGGCGAGGCGACTGTGCGCTTCTACGGCGACGGTCTGGATCGGGAGATGAGCTTTACGGTCAATGAGCTTGAGAGCCGCCAGACCAGGACAAAAACGCTGGATTACAGTATGCTCTCAAAATCCGGCAAGAGCTTTGAGGAGCGATACCGCGGCATCAGCATCTATGATCTGTTCACCGAAATAGGCATCAGGAGCAACGCCGGTGATGTTACCGTGTACGCTTCCGACGGCACCACCCAGACATATTCTGTTTCCAGCCTGAAGAAAGCCTTTGACAATACCGTATCTCCGGATAAGACTCCCGCCGCCGCCATGCTGGCCTACGGTGTGGGCAGCGTGGACGGCGAGCTTATGGACGGCACGCCTCTGGTTGCCGCCGATACAGACGAGGGCTATGTCGCCGATATGAAGAATGACGGAGGCCCCATCAAGCTTGTTGTGCCTCAGGAAACCGCCGACAGCGTCAATACCTCCCTGTGCCTGAAGAATGTAGTGGCAGTTGAGGTCAGCGCCAATGAGATCGACACATGGGGTCACAGAATGAGCGACATCTATTCCGATTTCCTTGACGACACCTTCACCTTTACGGTAAAGAACGACGATAATGAGTGGACAAGAGATTTCACCGTCGAGGAGATAGAGAGCCTGAAGGGTATCGTTGTCAGGGACAAGTATATGGTTCTGGATGTGGGCACCTGCGAGGGCATCGACATCTGGAAATTCATCCAGCTTATTGCCGGAGATGTGGAGGGCATCAATGACCCCGTCTCCATCACGGCTTATGCCAACGACGGATATAAGAATGACCTTCTTTCCGTGTTCTACCTTGACGGCTTTGTAAACGGCGTGACCGACGAGGACGGCAATGCAAAGCGCCTGCTTCTGTGCTATGCGCTCAACGGCTATCCTCTGGTGGACGACGAGAGCCATGAGGGTTACACCGGCCTAGCCGGAAACTTTGCCGGGCCGCTCAGAGTGATCGCCGAGGGCAATCAGGGCGCGTCCGTCAAGTACGCCGTGAAGCTGGTGGTCACCGTTCCCGGCAGCGGCGAGATCAATATTGATATTGACCCTGCCATTTTTGAACAGGAGTGAGACTATGAAAAGAGCAGCGGCCTTTCTGCTGGCACTGGCTATGTGCCTGTCAATGTGTGCCTGCTCCGCAAAGAAAAGCGACGGCACCGCTTCGGCCAATGAAAACCAGATAGTTGACGGAGCGGGCAGAGTTCTGGACATTCCGGAAAAACCGGAGGAGGCCACCATCGCCTCCGTGTACGCGGTTTCCGTGCCGCTTATCAAGGCGCTCGGCCTCAGCGACCGGGTACTTGCCGTAAATGCCAAATCCAGATTCTGGACAGATGCGGATGAGGCTCTGGGCAATGCCGGTACGGTAGGCCGCGGCAAGGTGGATCTTGAAAAGCTGGCCGGATATAACCCCACCGTGCTCATCCACCGTTCCAATGACCCGGAGACCGTTGAGGCGGTTGAGAAGCTTGGGATAGATGTGCTGTGCATCACGGTTGAGAACATGGATGACTACGCTGAGACCCTGCGCACAATGGGCAGATATTTCGGCGTGGAGGAGAGAGCGGAGGAGGTCATAGGATGGATGAACTCCAGGTTCGACCTTATTGCCGACCATGTGTCAGCTATTCCGGAGAGTGAGAAGAAGACCGCTCTCCTCATGGGCGGCGAATTGGGCAGAGTTGCCGGCAGTGATATGCTCCAGACATGGATGATCGAGAAGGCCGGCGGCATCCCCGTGGCCGATCAGGGCAAGGATCACAACTGGATCGATGTGGGTGTGGAGACTGTATTCCAGTGGAACCCGGAGTATATTTTCTGCACCAGCTCCACAGCCCTTGAATATACCTCCGAGAGCCTGATGGCGGACTCCGCGTGGTCGGCGGTAAAGGCAGTGAAGAGCGGTAATGTGATCGATATGCCCGCCCGCATAGACTCATGGGATATGCCGGGACTCAGCTGTATTCTGGGCACCATGTTCATGATGCACGAGATGTACCCCGAATATTTCACCGCGGAAGAGCTGCAAAAAGAGATCGACGAATACTACACCTTTATGTTTGGCAGGACCTTTGACGCGGATTATCTTGGATATACACTGGAGTAACGGTTTTGACAGAGAAAAAAGCTGACAAAAGAGCATCCTTCGCCATCTCCGTGGCCGTCATGGGGATAGTGCTTGTGTGCGCCATAGTGCTGGCGGTCTGCGCGGGGAAATATCGGGTATCTCCCGGCGAGAGTCTGAGTATTTTACTGGGCAACAGGGCGGATTTTGAGGAAATGACCGTCAATGTGGTCATGGGTCTGCGTGTTCCCAGAATACTTGCCAGCGTTCTTGTGGGGGCGGCGCTGTCCGTGTCCGGCGCGGCATATCAGGGGATCTTTAAAAATCCTCTTGTATCCCCGGACTTTCTGGGCGTATCCAGCGGTGCCTGCATCGGCGCCGCCATCGCCATTCTCATGAGTCTGACCACCCCATTTATCTCCCTTTTCGCATTTCTCGGGGGAATCGCGGCCGTGGCTCTCACGGTGAGTATTCCGGAGCTGCTGCGGAACAGGGCGAACATCATGCTGGTGCTCTCGGGCATCATAGTGGGCTCTGCGATGTCCTCGGTTCTGGGCTTTATTAAATACATAGCCGACCCGGATACACAGCTCGCCTCCATTACCTATTGGACAATGGGCAGCTTCTCCTACATTTCTCTGCGTGAGCTGACGGTCATCCTGCCTGTACTGCTGGTACCGATGGTACTGCTGATACTGATGGCCTGGTGGATAGATGTGCTGTCCATGGGCGAGAATGAGGCCAGAGCACTGGGCGCCAATGTGAGGCTTATCCGTGCCGTCGCCATAGTCTGCGCCACCCTGCTCACGGCGGGCTCTGTGTGCATCGCCGGCACCATCAGCTGGATAGGGCTCATTGTGCCTCATTTCGGCAGGATGATAGTGGGCCCGTCAAACCGGCGGCTCATTCCGGCCTCCGGACTTCTGGGCGGCATATTCATGCTTGTTGTGGACACGCTCACCCGCACGATCGGTACCACCGAGATGCCGGTCAGCATACTGACAGGCATTATCGGCGCACCCTTCTTCTGCTGGCTGCTGGTGCGGCAGCAAAGGAGGAAATTGAGATGATATACGAGATCTCAGAGCTTCATTACCGCTATCAGGGCGGGGAAAGGGATGTGCTCAGTGGGGCCTGCCTGAGTATTGACGAGGGGGAGCTTGTGACTATACTGGGTCGAAACGGCGCGGGAAAGTCCACGCTTTTCGGGTGTATGCTCTCTCTGCTGAGACCGCAGGCAGGGGAAATAAAGCTCTGCGGAAATGATATCCGCAGGATGACCGAGCGCCAGATCGCAAGGATCGCGGCATTTGTCCCTCAAAGCAACGACTCTACCTTTGACTACACTGTGTTTGAGTATGTTCTCATGGGCTGCGCTTCCAAAGTGGGAATGTTCTCAAGACCCGGGAGGGCGGAGGAGAAAAGCGCCCGGGATGCCATCGAACAGATGGGTATTACGGAGCTGTCCGACCGCAGCTTTAACGAGCTCTCCGGAGGCGAGCGTCAGCAGGTGACCATTGCCCGCGCTATTGCCGCAGACCCAAGGATAATTCTCTTTGACGAGCCCACCGCGCATCTGGATTTCGCAAACCAGATAAAGGTGCTGAGAATAATAAAGGGACTGTCTCAAAAGGGCTATGCCGTGGCAGTCACCACTCACGATCCGAATCACGCCCTGCTGCTGGGAGGCACGGCGGCCATTCTGGATCAGGACGGAAGGCTGCGCTCCGGCAGAACAAGTGAGCTCATAACCGAAAATGTGCTGAAAAATGTATATGGCACCGATGTGAGACTCCGCTATCTTCAGGAGTTCGACCGTGAGGTCTGCATCTATCCCAATCTGTAAACACCGCAGGGATAACCTGTGATAATTATATTTTGGAGGAAAAACAATGAAAAAGTATCTGGCAATGATCCTGGCACTGTGCATGGTATTTGCACTTTGTGCCTGCGGAAAGACCGCCGCTCCCCCCGCCCCCGCCGCAGAGCCCGCACCTGCCGCCGAGGCCGCACCCGCCGCCGAAGCTCCGGCCGCACCTGTGGCTGAGGAGGTTCGCGGTGTTACCGTTCCCGCGTTCACCGTCATGGTCAACGGCGTGGCTGTTGATCAGGACATGATGGCCGAGTACCCTCTGTACTCAGTAAAGGCCACCTCCACCAATTCCTCCGGCACCGAGTCCACCGTCACCTATGTGGGCTTTGCTATGAAGGATGTTTTTGAAGCCGCCGGACTTGCCGACAACTATGTATGGCTTGAGGCTACCGCAGATGACGGCTACGCTGTTGAGTATGAGGGCGACATTATGGCCGACACCACTCTTCTGTGCATCACCAGAGAGGGCAGTCAGTTTGTGGGCTCTCCCTGGTTTGCTCCCTGCTCCTCCGATACCACCGGTGACTACCTCAAGGGCTGCGTGGGCATCCTTGTGAATACCGCTGCCGGCGCTCCCGAGGGCATCACCAATGAGGCTACCGCAGGGGCAGAGGCGGCCGCACCCGAGGCAGGAGCTCTGGGCGTTCCCGACAAGCAGGACAAGACCGATAAGGTCACCTTCGAGCCGTTCTCCTTTAAGGTAAACGGTGCAGAGGTCACAAACGACACCCTGCAGGGACTCAGCATCTACAAGGTCACTGTCACCACCGAGAACAGCAAGGGCGGCATCAGCGACGCCACCTATACCGGCTATGTTCTGGCCGATGTTCTTAAAGCCTGCGGTATCGAGAGCTTCAGCGTCGTGAAGGCTGTCGCGAATGACGGCTATGAGAACGAGCTCACTGCCGAGCAGGCAGCAAGCGAGTACACCATTATAGCCATCGAGAAGGACAAGGAGCTGGGAGAGGGCGGCACAGTCTGGGTCGCACCCTGCACCGAGCCTTCCTCCGGCAGCTATTCCAAGCTGGTGGTCGAGATAGTCGCGGAGTAAGCTGAAATAATAAACAGAGCCGGGCGCACCGTCTGACGGTGCCCCCGAGCAGCAGTCAATATCAGCAGATTTTTCCGGAGGGCGTGTTATGAAAAAGACCCTTGTGCTCATTGCGGCGGCTCTTATGTGTCTGTCGGCTATGACCGGCTGCGGAGGACGGAAGACTCCGGACGCTTTGCCTAAACCGACGGTTGACGGGGAAACGATGTTTTCCGTGGACAAGAACATAAATATGACCACCATCGACAATTACATAGGCCGTGAAGATGTGGCATACCGGGATGTGCGTATGCTTTTTGATCCTGCCGACTACGGCGCGATAGGCGGAGAGGCGGATCTCACCCGCACTATCAGGGGATTTAAGATCGTGCCGTTTCCGTACCTTGCGACCCTGCAGAGCCTCCCTGTGGCAGGAGCGTATGAGGGAGACAGGCTTTTTGAGGTCACATGGAACGACGACGGCACAGTCAAAGAAGCGGTGCCGCTGTATGCCGAGTCCATGATGATATTGGAGGAGCTGTTCCCGAAGGATAAGGCTGTTTTCCTCATGTGCGGAGGCGGCGGATATGCCAATATGGCAAAGCAGCTGCTCATCTATCTGGGCTGGGACGAGGGAAGGCTCTATAATATAGGCGCCAACTGGGAGTATAAGGGCGAAAACGCTCTGGAACTGATAGTATATCCCGAAAAAGCCGGTGACAGGAACATCTATGCCACATGGCGGGCCGATTACGCCTATTTTGATTTCGGAAAGCTTAACCTGTTGGAGGAAAACTGAGATGAAAAAAATCATTTCAGTGCTGTGCCTGACCCTGTGCCTGTTCATTCTGTGCTCCTGCGGGAAGAGAGAGGAGACAGATGGGCAGTATCCCACATTTGAGTATACACACTATGCCTCCGGCGGCACCGAGGAGACATACAGGGCGGTGATACTCTTCGAGCAGAGCTGCTCGACCTTCACCTCCTATCAGGTGGCATTTTCATCCTGCACCTGCCGGGACAGCCTTGTGAATTACTATTCGGTCTGCTATGTGGAGCTGCTGAATACAAAGCCCTCTGCCGACGAGGCCGCTATCCGCACCATAACCTTCGGAAACAATCAGGGCCTCTGGGGTGACAGCAACCCGAACTATTACATATCCGACTACACACAGGAATACATGGATGAGAACTTTGTCCAGTCTCTTGTGGGCGCGCGGAAGGTGGATTTTGACGCCTGGAAGGGCTACGGCACCCAGATCGAGCAGGTGGAGCCGGACGCGGTTTCCGGCGCCACAGTCTCCACAAGCAATATTACATCCATGCTGAGAGGCCTCTTCGGGTATCACGCAGAGCATCACTACGATAAATAGTCATATTGAAAGCTATTAATCAGTATAAGTATCAGATCGCACCGCGGCACAATAGCACGGTGCGATCATTACATTGCAGAGCATCCGAGTTTTTTCATCTTGGCAAATGCCTGAAATTGAGTTATAATAAGCAACGCAAGCTATTGTATCAATGAAAAGAGGTAACAGAATGGAACTTACCACTTTTGCTCTGTGGCTGAACTCATTCTTTAACGGTTATGACACGGCGATCCTCTCTCTTATGCACACTCTTGCCGGGAAGCTTGGCGCGGTGCTTACCCCTCTGGCAAAGATCCTCACTGTTCTGGGAGAGAATGGAATTCCGCTGTACATTCTGGCGGTAATATGCGTCTGCTTCCCCCGGAGCAGACCTTTTGGCGTGTGCGTATTCGGCGCTGTCTGCTGCGGCGCTCTCATTACGAATATTATCCTCAAGGACATGGTGGCCCGTCCCCGCCCATATGAAGCTGCGGAGCAGTTTCGCCAGTGGTGGCAGTTTGTGGGTGCGGCCGCTGAGGAAGGCTTCTCCTTCCCCTCCGGCCATGTGACGGCGGCGGCCTCGGGCTTCATGGCCATAAGCCTGATGCGCGGCAAAAAGTGGGTCGCGCCATCGGTAATAATCGTGCTTTTGATGGGCTTCTCACGCAACTACCTTATAGCTCACTATCCGTCCGATGTGCTGTTCGCAATGATCATACGCGCCGCCTCCGGCGTTATTGCGTGGTATATCACCCTCTTTATTTTCAACACCCTGCTGTGCTATGAGGACGCCCCGTTCTGCGATTTCTGCCTGAACTTTGACATCAGAAGGATCTCGTTTGTAAAGCGCTTTACCGACGCCGTTGAGCGCATTATGAATAATCTCGGGATCGACATGGGTCAGAAGGCCGCCCCGGCAAGACCGTCACCGGTAATAAATGAGCCCGCAAAGCCCGCACCGAAGCGCAGACAGATCAGGGAGGAGGCGCCTGAAAACGACCTTCCGGAGGAGCTGTTTGCGGAGAAAACGACCTTTGTGAAAGCCCCGAAAATCGAGGAAATACCTGAAGAGGAGCCCTTTGAGGAGCCTCTGATCGAGAGAGAAAAGCCCGGAGTAAAGTCTGCCCCCTCCAAACGAAGGACAGCATCCTCCAGAGCAGGCGGATATAAATCATTCTCAGGCGGATACAAGGGGAGACACGAAAAGTAATAATAAGGCACCACCGCATAATACGCCTGCGGCATCTACCGGATAAAATGTGCCCTGATTTAGTCACTTTTTCTTGCAATACACAAAGTATTCCTGCGAAAAAG